>NZ_JAPZRB010000187.1:0-8827 GCF_027531105.1 Microcystis sp. LE18-22.4A | reverse complement strand
ACTTTAAGATGAAGCCTAGCTACTTTTATCCGTTGCTTGTGATAGTTGTTAGACTGTTTCTTTCCTTTGCGAAATTGTTTTGATAATCTCCTTTGTGCTTTTTTCAGTCGTTTTTCTGACTTTCTTAAATAACGTGGATTCTCTACAGTATTGCCTTGAGCGTCGGTATAAAACTCTTTTAACCCTAGGTCAATTCCTGTTATTTGTCCCGTTGGTTTATGGTATTCTTGCCGTTCTACGTCAATTAAAAACTGGCAATAATAACCGTCAGCACGTCTAACAACTCTTACCCGTTTAATCTGTTGCTCTGAATAATAAACTAAGGTTTTTTGACTACACCATAAATCAAATTCTCCTGCTTTAAAACCATCAGTAAATCTGATTTTACGTCGATCATCTGATAGTTTGTAGCCCGTTAGTTTGTATTCAACCGAACGACTAGGTTTTTTAAATCGGGGAAAACCCTTTTTCCCTGGTATCTTAGCATGACAATTATGATAAAATCGACTAATTGATTGCCAGGCTCTATCAGCAGCCGATTGACGAGCTTGAGAGTTTAATTTATTAACATAAGGGGTCTCTTTATTGTTAGCTAGTACCGAGCAAAGTTTTTGGAGATCATTGCGGGTTGTCCCCTTATTGTCCATCCAATGACGAACACAAGAGTTACGCACAAACTGAGAAGTTTTGATAGCTTCATCAAGCCGGTGATATTGCTCTGGTGTCCCGTTTTTTAGCTTCGCTTCTACGACTAGCATTGATTAATCTTCGACCCTGGATAAATTAAGTATAACACAGTTTACCTACAAATGGTAGAATTAAAATCGTGCTTCGCAGTCAATATCCTGGTCGGATTTCATCCCCCGCAAAGGTTGATGTCTTGTCGAAAAATTTAGCGGGGGCATTCATCCGACATTTTAGGTAAGAAACTTTGAAAATATAGGATGCGTCTGATGACGCATCCAACCCTAAAAAGTGCTTTCAAAGTTAATCACAAGTTATAGAATCTTTCTGACGGGTAGAAACAAAAAGCAAAAAATCAGATAAAGAGATATAGCGTTTCTCATAAAGATGAAGTGTAACCTAATGTAGTCGTGCAAAATAAAATGAGATGACTATTGAGGAGAAGACAGGTCGCGGAAAATCTGGCTGGCAATGGCTGCACTCCGGCGAATTTGTTCAATTTCGGAAAGACTTTGCCAATTTTCGGTTTCTATATTGGTTTCGCTCTGGCCACTACGCATAGTATAGGCGTAGGGACGAGCAAAAACCTGTAAATCTTCTGGAGACCATTGGGGAAAGAGATCGCTAAGACAAACAACAAGGCGATCAAGGTTGTCTAATTGACTATTAACTAGATTTTCAGCGCTTTCTACTAGACGATTTAAATGTTCGGCCGGCAATAAAGAGGCAAATTTATCAAAGATATTAGACCGGGGTGAAACGGAAACTGTCGGGAATTTTTGGTGTAAACTGTTAAAGAATCTATCAGCTTGTGCTTCGATCGCCGTCGCTTCCAGTCCTTCACACAGAGAAAAAGGCGTTTCTGTCAGGTCTAAGGGATCATGACTCTCAACAGCGGTTACATCCCAGGGATAGGTGACTTCTTCTTCGATCAGGATTGCTAGAAGTTCCGCGGTAATCTGTTCGGATAGGGATAAATGGCTCATAAATAACACTCCATATTTTAGCCTTTGTGGTGTTCAATGAGTAACTACATCTCGGTTTTGACAATTTCCGAAGCTATTAACAGACTCCTGGTGCAAGTCAGGCAGGAGGCACTCTTGCCATAGTAGCAATAATTAACCCTTTAAACAGGATTTAGTATTATTAGTGCTTGGTTAGCCAGACAACTGATCTACAGCCAAGAATATGCAGTGCGCTACTATCATGATGGTAAAGGCCTAGTTTTTCCCAATTGCGATCGACCCAATTGGACGGAATTTCTCTATCAAGGTTTTTGTATGGCGGCTTGTTATCAAACCTCCGATACAAGTATTAATAGTACGGCGATGCGGCGACTGGTAGCAACCCAAGGGATGCTTTCCTATTTTTTATCCGTCTCGATTATTGCTATTATTTTTGGAATGATTGGTAATTGACTCTCAGCAAAAAAGATATTTTATTAAGGAAGTTATGGTTCATCAGAAAATTAATCTCGATCGCCTTAGTCCGGAAGAGGCAGTAATTACCCCCACCTATGCTTCCCGCGCCCTGACTTCCGCTGTACCTAAATACGAGATTCCCGAGGGAGAAATGCCGCCGGCGGTGGCCTACAATTTAATCCGCGATGAACTCGCCCTTGATGGTAATTCTCGCCTGAATCTGGCTACTTTTGTCACCACTTGGATGGAACCGGAAGCCAAACAATTAATGGCGGAAACCTTCGATAAAAACATGATCGACAAGGATGAATACCCACAAACCGCCGAAATTGAACTGCGTTGTGTGAATATGATCGCTAGACTCTGGAATGCTCCCGAAAGCGAAGCGGCAACCGGTTGTTCTACCATTGGTTCCAGTGAAGCGGCGATGTTGGAAGGCATGGCTTTAAAATGGCAATGGCGCAAACGCCGACAAAAAGAGGGTAAACCCACCGACAAACCTAATTTAGTCATGGGCATTAATGTGCAGGTTTGTTGGCAAAAATTCTGTCGTTATTGGGAGGTAGAACCGCGTTTTGTGCCGATGTAAGGGAATCGTTTTCATCTCAAGGCGACCGAGGCAATTAAACTAATTGATGAGAATACGATCGGGGTAATTGCAATTATGGGTAGTACCTTTGATGGTAGTTATGAACCCGTCCAAGAAATTAATGAGGTTCTAGAAACATTGAACAGAGAAACCGGCTGGCAAGTTCCCCTGCACGTCGATGGTGCTAGTAGTTGCAAGAATAGCTTTCAGATGTGAAAATTTCCCTCCTGTCTCAACCTAGAAGAGCTGCATCTCATCGAGGACAGTAATGCCTAAATATTACCCGAATACACACAAAAAAATCTGACTTAATCCTATGCAATTTGTACCAGTTTTCGATATTAATCAAAGATATTTAATGCTAACTACACCATCTAAAGCTAGAGGATGGATGAAAAAAATTGGGCATACCTTGGTCATATTTTTTGTAGTTTTACTACTGACTCTAACCTCCCCTCTTTTGGGAATAGCTCAAAATCCGACACAACCGGAAAATAAAATTGACGGCTTTCCAGTTATGTTAGATGGAAAAACTCTCTTTTTTATCCGGCGGGGAGTTTCTTCATTTTCGGCGGAGGAGAGAGCTAACGCTATTACCCGGAGAATTGAAAGAATTGCTCAAAATGATTCTATTCCTATTGAGAACCTGACAATTGAGCAGATTCCTGATGATAACTCACTTTATTTAAGTGTAGATCAAGAAGTGATTCTAACGGTGACGGAGCGAGATGCAAAAGCCTATCGTTCAACGCCGGAGGTTTTAGCTCAACAAGCTTTACAAAAAATTCAGGGTGCTATCGCTCAATATCGCCAAGATCGAAAACCAGAACAACTACTTAAGAACATCATTTATACGGTTATAGCCACCTTTGCTTTCTTGATTATTAGCTTTGCAGTTATCAAAATTTCAGGGAAGCTATTTCCCTTCATTAGACGTTTGATTGAATCCTTGACACCGGGCATTCAAATCGGGAATGTTGAGATTGTATCTTCCTCTAATATAAGCTTTTTTTGGCTGCGAGTTCTTCGGATAATTCGCTTACTTGTTCTCTTTTTATTATTATTTAATTATGCAACATTTGTACTTCGTTTATTTCCCTGGACAAGAGTTTTTGGCGAGAGTATTTTAGGTTATTTTTATCAATCATTAGAACTGGTTTTATCGTCCATTGGCCAATATCTTCCCAATGCCTTTATTATTGCCATAATCATTTTTATAACCTACTACTTAATCGGGCTAATCAAGCCCTTTTTTACAGCAATAGAAAGAGGAAATCTGGTTATTCCTGGTTTTTATACTGATTGGGCTAAACCGACTTACAATATCCTATTAGTCATAATTATTGCCATAGCAGCAATAGTTGCTTTTCCCTATTTGCCCGGTTTTGATTCCCCTGCTTTCCGAGGTGTTTCTGTTTTTCTAGGTCTTCTTTTATCCCTTGGTTCTACTTCGGCGATCGCCAATGTTATTGGGGGAATTATTCTTATCTATACCCGTGCCTTTCGCATCGGAGATCACATTCAAGTGGGAGATGTAATTGGCGATCTAATTGAAAAAAACTTCCTAGTCATTCGCATTTGCACTCCCACTAATAAAATCATTACTATTCCTAACTCATCTTTATTAAGTAGTAATGTGATTAACTTTAGTATTTCCTCGCGGGAATTAAACAGAAATCTAATTATTCAGACAACGATTACCCTAGGGTACGATCTGCCTTGGCGAAAAGCCCACAAAACCTTAATTGAAGCTGCTCTAGAAACTGAGCATATTCTCAAAGAACCCGCACCTTTTGTCCTGCAAACTAGCCTAGATAATTTTTACATCAGTTATCAATTAAACGCTTACACTAACCAACCCAATTTGATGGTAATAATTTATTCAGAACTCCATCAAAATATTCAAGACAAGTGTAATGAAGCTGGGATTGAGATTCTCTCTCCCAGTTACACCTCCCTACGAGATGGAAATACAACAACCATTCCCGAAAATTATTTACCTTCCGATTATGTTGCGCCTCCCTTTCGTGTTCAATCTTCAGACAATCAAGAAAACAACACATTTTGACACCAAATCCGTTTTTAAGCGCTTACTGTTGGCGGATTATTAATATAATGTTAATTGAGCTTAGAAGCAGATAAATCGATGACAGCATCCTATGAGCAGGACTTTCGACTTTGGGACGAACAAATGGCTGATTTAGGCGTTGCTGATTTGAGTCTTCACCCCGACATTTGAGATAAAATGCCTCTTAAGCTTAACTACTATAAGAATTCATCTTTCTATCGTATTGAGGACGACAGGGACTGCCCCAAGCGACCTTTTGAGCGGGAATATCAGCAAATACGCTACTTCTTGCCCCAATAACAACATTAGAGCCAATTTTTACCCCCGGAGCCAAAAAACAATCGGCCGCGATCCATGTACCATTACCAATGAGGATGGGAGTGGTTTTTAAGCTGAAAGAGCGATCGCAGGGATCGTGACTGCCAGTGCAAAGATAACATTTTTGAGAAATCACACAATGACTGCCGATGGTAACGTTATCTAAACTATAAATCACCACATCATCGCCGATCCAAGTATAATCGCCGATCGCCACTTTCCAAGGATAAGTAACCCTTGCCGTCGGGCGAATTTTCACCCCAAGGCCGATTTTAGCCCCGAATAGTCGCAAAATAGCGCAGCGAAAGCTGTCCATTTGGTGCAAACTGAGGGGAAAAAGAATTCCCTGTACTAACCACCAAAGTAGGATAATCGGATGAGAACGACCGCGCTCAAACCAAGATTGATCGTAGGTACGCAGATCTAGCCACGCTTCCTCATCGGTGCGGATTTCTGGGGACATAGGACTTATTTAATCATTTCCGCGGGTTGAGGTTCCGAGGGTTTAACCGGGGGATTAGCATGGGCATTAACGTTTAATTTACCGCCAAATTGCCGTAATTCGTACAATTTAACCCCTATTTGGTATTCGTACTGACTCAAAAGACGACCGTAGATATAACCAGCTTTGCCATCCAAGAAACCGAGACGGATAACATAAAAGAGAATAAAGCGCAGCAGCGGTTTAAAGGGCAATTTTACCCAAATTTTCTTTAAAAAACGTTTTCTCTGCACCGCATCACCGAACAGGTTCGCTCCGATCGTGCCGCTTTCGTCATTACCCGTGAGAATATTGTAATAAACTCGCGCCTCCCAGTTGGAATAACGATTATGTCTTTCTAACCAATGATAGATATCGCGGAAATCGATGTGCAGCATATCATTTTTCAGATATCCCACCTTGCCATCGAGGATAACGTGTTCGTGAACCTCGTTATCTCCCGTGTTGGGGATATCTTCCGTGTTTAAATTCTCGTATCTGCCCGACTTATGTTTAAATAAGCGCAGATTCCAGTCGGGATACTTGCCACCATAACGAATCCATTGTCCGAGGAAGAAGACGCGACGATTGAGATAATAACCGTTATAGTTGGGATCTTGGATCACGCTGGCAATTTCGTCCCATAGTTCGGGGGTGATTCTCTCATCACAATCGACGATTAATACCCATTCATTGCGAAAAGGCAGATTATCGAGGGACCAGTTTTTCTTTTTCGGCCAACGACCATTAAAATAAAATTGGACTACATTAGCCCCATAGTTTGTAGATATTTCGATCGAGCGATCGCTACTTTGGGAATCGACGACAAACACTTCATCAGCCCTAGCAACACTCTCTAAACAGGCGGGAAGGTTAGATTCCTCGTTTTTGGCGGGAATCAACACCGAAACGGGAATTTTTTCTGATTGACTAAACATTGGTACACTGTGGCTAGGTAGAGTGTTCGCATCTTTCCTTAAAACCCTTAGTCACTCAGAAAGCGAGAACTAGGACCTAAGATTTTTCTTGATCTTACTATACCTTATTTGGTTTTTTACCTAAAAATGTCGGCTTGAACCCAAGAGAGAGACTCCTAGAGACTTGCATATTCTCCCAGAAAATAGTGAAAAATTTGATCGCTAATTTCTAACTGCGAAATAGACGACTATACTGGGTTTCGTGGTTCATACTGGCAAAACTTAGCCCCCAACTCCAACTGCTCAGGTTTTCATCGGCTAAACTGATAATATCTGCTGTTGCTGTTAATAAACTGGGCTGTAAACCGATCAGAAGGGATTGTCCTAGGGTTTGTCCGAGGGGAATTAAACGCAATCCTGCATTGATTAAATTACTTGCCCAACTGTGTAAATAGCCTAAAACCGCTAATTCTTCGCCAATTTGCCAATGACTTGCCCCGATCGCAAAAGCGGTGGCATAATTAGCCTGTTCTGGTAGATTATCTCTGGCCGGTGCTAACTCCCGCAATAAGTTTAACAGCGATCGCCCCATTTGCCAGCTTTGCTGTCTTAATTCGGCCGTTTCCCGCGTTGCCGATAACCAATTATCCCAATAATTAAGTTTTGTAAAATCCTCTTGACAAAAACAACGATATACCCTTAGCAAAACAGCCGTTTCTAAGCGAATCGAGCCTTGACAAAGCGATCGCTCTAACCAATCATTTAAGCTGGCACTATTGGAGATAATCCCCTTTTCGACGAGGGTTTCTAGCCCTTCGGAATAACTATAGGCCCCGACGGGTAAAATGGGACTAGCCAATTGTAATAAACACAAAAGTTCTTTTTGAGCGAGCATAGAAAACCGAGAAAATTGTCCTTAACACAATTAGGGAAATGCTTGGCGCTTCCGTATGTAGATCGAGCCTGTAGAAAGCGGCACTCTGTGAATTATACCGTGGTTAATAGCCACAATTATAAACTACTATACTTATGTCCTCACGAGAACAGCATTTTCTGAAAATAAATCTTGTCGTTCTCCTCTTGATTTTAGCTTTGATTGCTTGGGTTGATCGGGAAAAATTACACTCTAGTCTTTTATTTTATCCTCCCGCTACTCCCCCAACTCCGATCGCTGGTTTATTAACCCATTCTTTTCAATTGCTTTGTTGTCTGCCCCCGATTGTTTGCCTTTTTAGTTATGCTTTATTGTCCCGCAAGACAAGTTTCAATAATTCTCGCCATTTTTTACTTTTTTCTGGCATAATAACGGGACTTTTTGCCATCAATGAAATCTTCAGAATTCATATCATTCTCCTCTATTTTAATATTCCCAAATTCTTGACTATCTCCGTTTATGCCCTCGCAATTCTGATTTATGGTTTAGCATTTTGGCGGCGAATAATAAAAACTTATTACCAAATTTTAATCATCGCTTTAGCACTTTTAACTTTGGCAATCGCTATCGATTTTCTCCAGATTAAAAATCAAGGTTTTGCTAGTCTAAGTGAAGGAATTCCTAAACTGTTAAGTGCTGTGAATCTAGCTGGCTATTTTTGGGATGTATGTTTTCAAGAAATTTCCGCCCAGATCAAATCCCAATAAATTATCCATTCATCTGTTTAACCAGATGTAATATTTCGGGAAGAATCAGTTTTTCTAGGGCTAATTTAACGGCATTAGTGGAACCGGGGAGAGAAAAGACTAATAAGTTTTGATAAACCCCAGCTATTGCCCTTGATGCCATGGCACGGGAGCCAATTTCCTGATAGCTGAGATAACGAAATAATTCGCCAAAACCGGGCAAAGTAATCCTTAATAAAGGTACTAAAGCATCATAGGTATTGTCTCTGGGAGCAATACCCGTACCCCCATTGAGAATTAAGACTTTTATCTGATTTTGATTACTAATCTCTGGTAAGATTGCTTGAATTTGTAAGGGTTGATCGGGGATAATTAAGTATAGGCCAATATCATGACCCGATCGAGTTAGTAACTCTTGAATTATTTGGCCACTCCTATCCGTCTCTTGGGTACGAGTATCGCTCACCGTGACTACGGCACAGGTAAGGTTAAGGGGGGCGGTGTCGGGATGGGGAATAAAGGTCATAATTAGGGTTTGCGGCAAAAAGTTTTTCGGTGGTGGCAGGGTGTGGGGTGTGGGGTGTGGGGTGTGGGGTGTGGGGTTTTACCAGTTTTGAGGTGGCCAATTACCTAATTTTCAGGGAAAAAGTCCAGGAATTTTCCCCCCGATCCCCGCAATGGCTGGCACTTTTTGAGGGGAAAAAAGTCCAAAAGTCTTATCCAACAAGG
>NZ_JAPZRB010000639.1:0-5708 GCF_027531105.1 Microcystis sp. LE18-22.4A | reverse complement strand
GAAAACCAAACGATTGTGGTTGAGAATTTAGCCGTCAAGAATATGGTCAAAAACCCGAAATTATCTCAGGCAATATCTGATGTAAGCTGGGGAGAAATAACCCGACAATTAGCCTATAAATGCCGTTGGTATGGGAGAAATTACATCGAAATAGATAGATGGTTTCCTAGCTCTAAAAGGTGTAGTAATTGCGGGTATATTGCTGAGAAAATGCCGTTAAATATTCGAGAGTGGGATTGTCCAGACTGTGGTACACACCATGACCGAGATATTAACGCCAGTAAAAATATTTTGGCCGCAGGGCTTGCGGTGTCAGTCTGTAGAGCGACCTGATGACCAGAACAGAGTAAATCTGTTAAGGCAGGTGCGAAAAATCCTTCGGGAAAGAAGCAGAAACCTAAATCGTGAGGTTTGGGAATCACCGTCCGTTTACGGCGGTGAGGATGTCAATAATGGCACACCGCAATTAAGCAGTAGCGCACAAAGCTTGTTTAGCAGTTCACCGACGCAGTTTTATAGTGCCTATGGCGATAGCTATGTCTCTTCGGCAGTGTTGGGTATGGAATATATTGCCCTGTTTGTTTTTGAGTGCAGCACTGTTTCGGAACAGCAATCAGTCCTCAACAGTTTAAGCGCTCAGGGAGTGGTGCCAAGTGATCCGCCCATCACTTTAAGCGCTAATCTTGCCAAAAATATTACTCAGGCGGTGTCTTCACTAACCCTTGATTTCTACGCTTACCAGGTGATACGCGGCAGTGATACGCCCCTGCCCAATCCATTTAACAGCACCGGCAGTTCCAGCAGTTCCAGCAGTTCCAGCCAAGGCGCAGCACCGTTAATGAAGGCCTTGAATCCTGAAATCAGTAAGTTATCCCTTCCCTACGCCACCAGCAGCACCTCGACCAGCGATCCTGCTAACAGCGTCACTGTAACCAATGTAATCCAAAGTCTCCTGGCATTTGCCCATGGCTTGAGTGCCAATAACGTTACTGGTTCAGGCATCGCCCTCAGTTATACCACCGCTGGTTATGAGAATCTGGTTAGTGAAACCAGTAACTGGCAATTTCTCGCCAGTAATCGCCCAGTCGCTGATGCCATTAACAGCTATCTGGGTACTCTGGCCACCATCAATAACCAGATGCAGATTGTTGACGATTTGTATCAACGTTATAACTACACTGGCGATGCCACTTTTGCCGCAAACTGTGGGCAGTTGAAAAGTGATTATCAGGCGTTGCGATCGCAACAGATTAGTTTGTTTCAAAATCCGTTTACTGCCTCCTCCTACCCAACACAACCTCAAAGTATTACTAATGGTGTACCTACGGCTAACTGGTCAATCGTTACCGGACCAATCTGGGGTAATGATGCAAGCGCCGATTTCTGGGATATTAACAGTTCAATCGCGATCGGCTGCGAAACCATCAATGGCAGTACTGTAACCACAGCAACGAGCAGCAACAACAGCAGTAACCCGACACCACTCCCGTTGAGCCAACTACCGCTGTTGATTTCTGTTTCAATTTGGGGTGGTGATTATGTCAACCAAATTGGCACAACTTACCAATCCCTCAACGGGACCCAACAGTTTGCCCATGGCCAAGGCACGGTGAATGCCTGGCCAGCACTCAACTTGAGCAAAGGAGAATTTATTACCGAAATCACTGTCATCTATGGTGATTATGTGAACGCAGTTCAATTCAGCACCAACTATGGCCAAACCTCCTTGCTTGCACCTGCCAGTTGTGATTCAGCTTCCGTTGCCACTTGGAGTGTTCCTGGGAACTGCACTCTCATCGGCTTTCAAGGCAGCAGCGGCGATTATCTGAATCAATTGCAACCGGTGTGTCTGAGTTTTTCGCCTGCTAGTTGGTCGTCCATTTCGGCGGACCCAGTGCAATGGGTCGGAAATTATACGCAAACTACCTATTCGAAGTGGGCAACCCCGCCGAATTTAACGATCAGCCTAAATACGGAATCGTCTAGTGTTCAAGTATATCTTAGTGGTTCTCTGATTAATGGTTGGACTTTTGATCCTTCTACTAACGTGCTAAGTTGGACTGCCACAGGGGGAAATATCTCATCGGCAAGCTTAACTTTTTCCACTAATAGTAACGGTCAGCAGAGCTTTACCGGAACTTTGCAATGGGTTGCCCCAGAAACCCCTTGTTCGGGTCCTTATTCGGGAGTAGCGGTTGCTTAATTAAGTTTAAGACTGCGAGAATATCTCGTTATCTCGTTCCAGGGTTCTACCTGGGAACGCTCCCGTCAGGTTCTACCTGAACACAATATTTAAAGCAGAGCCTGGAAACGAGAAAGATATTGCTATATGTTTTGAGGGAACAGCAACTAATTTCTTGCTCGATCGTCATTCATAAATAAGTCATCAATTTAGTTGAATTTTGCTCAAGGAGACATCAACTATGACTCAATTACCCGGAATTATTCAAAGTGCGCCCAATCAATCTTTGGGGTTTGATGCTGATTCTGTAATTACCAAAGCTACCGCCCAAAAATTTGCCAGTCAGGGTTACAAATTTTGTCTCCGTTATCTTTCCTTGGGTGCAGGAGAAGCACCGGGGGATTTAACCTACGAAGAAGCTCTTAGCATTTTACAAGGAGGACTGGCGTTAATGCCTGTGCAGCACGTTTCTTCCCCTGGTTGGGTTCCTTCCGCCCAATTGGGAACAACCTACGGCGATAATGCGGCAAATAATGCAATTTCAGTGGGTTTTCCCAGGAAAGTAAATGTTTGGTTAGATCTGGAAGGAATTAGTTCTGAAGTTTCAGCCGAAGCGGTAATTCAATACTGCACAAGTTGGTATAATGCTGTCGCAGGCGCGGGTTATTTACCCGGGTTATATGTGGGGGCTAATTCGATTTTGAATAGTCAGCAACTCTATGATTTGCCTTTTCAACATTATTGGCAATCAGAAAGTACCGTTCCCCCGGTGGCGGTTCGTAGTTATCAAATGGTACAGTCTTACGTTGGTGAACCAGTTAATGGCATTGGCATTGACCAAGATATTACCTACATTGATAAGGAAGGCGGTGTGCCTCAATGGTTAATTTTAACCTAAGTTTAATCTTTGGATAATTGACTTGACGGGCAGGTATCTATACATTGATGTTATGCCCTATACTATATAAATTTTGCTCTAGGAATATCAACCACTTTACTTTTTGACAAGGAGAGAAAATCTATCATGGCAAAGAATAAAATTGTTGTCTTAAGTGACGTACATATTGGCACGAATGTCCCTACTAATTGGTATCAAAAAAGTTTTCATGAACCGTATTTGTCAGCGATTCTAGATTATGTGATTGATAACGCTGACTCTATTCAGGAGCTAATTTGACTTGGTGATCTGTTCGACTTTTGGACTTATCCGCCTAATTTTACTCCTCCGGCTACCGTTGATATAATTAACGCCAATCCTAATATTTTTGGAGCAACGGGAAAGTTAAGTCAAGCTTTAACTGCTCTCCAAGGGAATGTAACTTATGTCAATGGAAACCATGACATGAATGTCACTCAAAATGACTTAAATAACATTCAAAACTCAGCTAATTACAAGATAAAATATTGTTCAGATACGATTTATTATGTCACCTCTAGCAATGGACAAAAAATGGCTTTTACCCATGGTAACATTTTTACCATGTTTAATGCTCCCGATCTTCAATCTTCCCTGAGTCCTTTACCTGTTGGTCATTTTGTTACCCGAGCTATAGGTTATATGTTAAACAACACCCTTACTCCGGGACAAACTGTTGCTGATTTATCGGGACAAGGTAATCCTAACGGAATCGATTTAAGTGGTTTGGTTTCCTCGGTTGGTTCTCTCATTACTTCAGGTAACTTAGTCAGTGCCGTGCTTGATTACATAATTAAAGTAACTGGAATACCGGAAAATGAGCCGATTATTTTAGCGAATGGCCAAACAAAAACTATGGCAGATGCTAAACAGATATATAGTGGTTTACAAGATCAGTGGATTGCTGATTGGGGAGGAGGTACTAATGGTGAAATGATTACGGGCAAATCGGCGATCGCTGATTTAAGTGGAACTTATATTGCTTGGTTTGCTCAACAATCCGCTTTAGAATCCAACTCAAATTTAATCGTTTTAGGACATACCCACGCTCCGAAATTAGGTATAACTAATGGCTTTGTTCAATATGTTAATGATGGGTTTGAGTGTCCTTCCAGTCCCGATGTTCCCCCACAAACCTTTACTTTTGCTGTGATTGATACAGATACCTGCCAAAGTAATGTTTGTCAAGTAATAAAGCAGAATAATTCTTATCAAATTGTTCCTTTTGCTGCCCCGCCGGACTCAGTAATTTCCTCGATGTCAATGGATTATTCCTGTTATGTTAGTATTGATAACACTCAGGGAAAGTCAACCTTAACCTTAACTAAACCTGCAACTAATGAACACGGTTATTATGTTGTCAGTCCTCCTCAACAGATTAACCCCGGAGAACAGGTCAAGTTCTGGTTACAAGATGCTCCCGGACTATATGGCACTCAAGGGAGTGCAGTCTATTCCCAAGTAGGGGGTAACTCTCTTACTTTTGACTATGCTTGTCCTACAGGTTTATCCTCAAATAGCTGTTCTGGTGCTAATTTTTACGCCTCTAATGATGGGGTAAATTGGGGTCAACTTAATCAAGTTAAAAAGAGCGGTCATCCCTTTTTTGTGAAATTTGTTTTGTGACCATTACCTAGATTTGTCTAAGATACGCCTAATCAATTGACAATTGGAGAAAATTTCAATGCCTACTTACGATCAACAACAAACGCTTTTCTGTCTTTCCATGTTCGCTAATATCAGTAATAGCGAGAAAGTTATTTCCGATTTAGCCAATCCTACGGTTCAAGGAAAAATTGGTCAA
This sequence comes from Microcystis sp. LE18-22.4A, assembly GCF_027531105.1. Classification (NCBI taxonomy): domain Bacteria; kingdom Bacillati; phylum Cyanobacteriota; class Cyanophyceae; order Chroococcales; family Microcystaceae; genus Microcystis; species Microcystis sp. LE18-22.4A. Next base: position 806 of record NZ_JAPZRB010000639.1, on the reverse strand, counting down.
TGGACAATTCTTTGGGGTCCTGTTATTTATTATCATGATCCTAAAAATCAGAACTGGGATAATATTATGTATGTGGCGAAGGGAGAAAATGCCGAAACCAATAACCCTCAATATGTAGTTGCGATCGCCGCTACGAATCCCCAATCAGTTTTTGATTGGTTACAGGAGGATGCTGCTACCCATAACATGGTTTCCTGGTCAACGCAATTCCCCGAACGCGGAAAAATTTCGGAAGGAACAAACACCGGAATTACTATTCTGCAAAACCTGAAAGATACCTCTAACCGCTCCCTGTTAGAATTTTTGACCCAGGAAATTCCCAGCCAATCTGACCAACCTATTGAAATCATTACCACCGGCCATAGTTTAGGCGGAGCATTATCTCCAGTAATGGCATTATGGCTGTACGAAAATCAAGCAACTTGGAACCCTACCGGTAAACAAATCACCGTCAATACCCAATTTTCTGCGGGAGCAACCCCAGGGGATCAAACCTTTTCTGATTACTACGGAAATACGGAGCCAGGTCTCAATCAAAGCAGCCGACTCTGGAATAGTTTGGATATTGTTCCCCATGCTTGGAATATTGAGCAATTACAGCAGATTCCTACCCTGTATCAATCTTGTAATATTCCTAAATCTTCGAGAATTGCACTATTAGTTAATAGTCAAATTCAAAAAGTGAAAAACTGTAATTATCTGGCGTTAAATCCCAGCACTTTTGCCATGAAAGGTAAATGTGGCGTTTTTTCTCAACCGCAAACAACTCCCCTGAAGCAATTTCTGCAAGAAGCCTATTTTCAGCA
>NZ_JAPZRB010000064.1:0-6960 GCF_027531105.1 Microcystis sp. LE18-22.4A | reverse complement strand
TGATTTAAAACAAACTAAAGTGTATCAGGAAGCTTTAGAAGAAGGTAGAGAGGAGGGCCGACAAGAAGGTGAATTAGCAGCAAAATTAGCCTCTATTCCTCGTTTATTGGCATTAGGATTAAACTTTGAACAGATAGCACAAGCTTTAGAATTAGATATCGAACAGGTTAGACAAGCAACTCAAAGGGAATAGGAAAGGTTCAAACTTTGACAAATTGATACAATTGCTGGTGGCTATCTTTTGCCGGTAGCCATCAAGTAAAAATCGGCAACCCCGAAAATCTCTCAAGTCTTCTGTAGCTAAAGAGAAATCAAAAGTACAAACCCAATAAGACAAAATTATTCCTAATCTGCCTTCTTCTAATTCGCTGACTGCCACTATTTGATTATCAGTATTTCTTAAAACAATTGTCCCATTTTTGTATATATCCGTAAATCCGCCAGTTGCTATACACGGACTACCGACTTGCCATTGATTATTAATTGGCATTAAGTAGGGAGGCACAATTATTTGTAGGATGGGTTAGCGGTAGCGTAACATAATCGGGCGTTGGGTTTCATGCTTCAACCCAACCTACGTTCTTGCCATTGATTATTAATTGGCATTACTTGTTTAAATATTGTCATAGATCCAGTGAGAGTATTAACTGGACTAGCTATTACTGCTTACTGCATGGCAACCAACAAAAATGTGGACAAAGCTTTAATCATATACAACTTCAAAACTAATACAAATATTCCACAACGCCTTATTGTATTTTTACTGAAAATTTTTTATAACATTTTTAAATTATGTACGTTATAACTATTAAGATTATTAAACCAATCTTAGTATTTGAGTATTAATTACTTACTTTTTTGTTGGTGTTATAATATTTTTAACTTTATTTAAATAAAAGTCATGCAAAAAATACAAGTGATTCCAAGAAAAGGTAGTTCCAATTAATCTTAACCCCTAATAGGGATTGAAACTTGGAGGCAAAAATCAGCGATACTGATATTGAGATCTCGATGGTGAATCCAGAAGAGATAAAGGAGACAGAAAATGGCTAACGAAACCGTCACTTATTCCCTAGAAGCAGTTCTGACAAGGATTGAGGGGAAAATTGACTCTCTGGAAAAACGGATCGATGACAGATTTGATAAGGTAGATAAGAGATTTGATAAGATAGAAGAACGGTTGACGAAAGTGGAAATAGGACAAGTCGAACTCAAAGGGGAGATTAAAGCCTTAGATGAGCGACTAACCACAGAAATTAAAGGGTTAACTGCAAGAGTTGCCTATCAGGAATTTACCAATCGGGGGATTCTCATCGCTCTGGTTGTGGCCATTTTAGGAGGGGCTGCTAAACTTTTTGGTTTTTTCCCCAATCCCTAACAGCGATCGCCCTAAAATGCTGTAGAATTAGCTTGACAAAAGTGAGACAAGGCCAAAGACTCTCTCGAAATGCAGTTAAATAATTGGATGGCGACCTAAAAATATGAGTGAATTAACTATTCGTCCAGCTAAAATTAGTGGTGTCATCCCAGATTCGATCGCCGCCGAGGTGGGTTTTGAAATCGGGGATGCGCTCCTCTCTATCAATGGTAATCGTCCACGGGACTTAATCGATTATCAATTTTTATGTGCCGATGAATTTTTAACCCTAGAAGTGCTTGATAGTCAGGGCAAAACTCACCGGATAGAAATCGAAAAAGATTATCATGAAGACTTAGGTTTAGAGTTTGAAACTGCCCTTTTTGATGGCTTAATTCAGTGTAATAATAAATGTCCTTTTTGCTTTATCGACCAACAACCAGAGGGCAAAAGAGAAACTTTATACTATAAAGATGATGACTATCGCTTAAGTTTTCTCTATGGCAGTTATTTAACCTTAACTAATCTCACCTCAAAAGAATGGCAGCGGATCGAAAAGATGCACATATCACCGCTTTTTGTGTCCGTTCATGCCACGGAACCCGATCTGAGGATTCGTCTCTTAAAAAATCCCCGCGCTGGTCAAATTTTAGACCATTTAAAATGGCTACAAGCCAGACAATTACAAATTCATGCCCAAGTGGTAGTTTGTCCCAATATTAATGATGGCATTCATCTCGAAAGAACCCTGTTAGATCTGGTTTCTTTTCATCGGGGAGATATTCCCTGTGTGGAGTCGATTGCCGTAGTTCCCGTGGGATTAACCCGCTTTCGTCCCCAAGAAGATGAATTAATTCCCGTTAGCCAAGAAAAAGCGCGAGAAGTGATCGAACAAGTCCAAACTTTACAGAAAAAATTTCGTCAAGAATTTGGCAGTAATGTGGTGTGGTTAGCCGATGAATGGTTTTTAATTGCCCGAGTCGATTTACCACCTCAATCTCACTACGAAGACTATCCCCAAATCGGTAACGGAGTTGGCTCGATTCGTCAATTTATTAGGGATTTCCAGAAGACAGCTAAGAAGTTATTACCCGCTCAAATTACTCCATCTAGACGATTGATATGGGTAGTGGGAAATGCGGTAGAACAAGCTTTTCAACCCCTAGTTAAACAGTTAAATAATCTGCGGGGTTTAACCGTGGAATTAGTGGCTTTAAATAGTGATTATTGGGGACAGGAAATCACGGTTACGGGTTTATTAACCGGGCAAGATATTCTCAAAGGATTACAAGGTAAAAATCTTGGGGATGGGGTTTTATTACCCTCCCTAATGCTCAAGCATGGGGAATCGGTATTTTTAGATGATTTCACCCTAGAAACTGTTATTAATCAGTTAGGAGTCCCTATTTATCCAGTCCTGGGAGTGGAGGAATTAATTAAAACTTGTCTCACTCTCAATCCCTTGAACAAATCCTAATCTTGAGAATAGACAATTATCAGTAATCGGTGATCAGATTTGAGTTTTTAGTGAGCGGTATTAAGTAGAAAATTGCCGTTTTCTTGGCACTGATTACTGATTACTGATTACTGTCTTAGCCTAGCTCCGCATTGCCTGTCCCTTGAAACATCAGCCAAGAGAGGAAAAAATTAGCCACAAAAATCGCTAACAAAGAAGTTACCACAGCCGTGGTAGTAGATTGACCAACTCCTTTAGCACCGCCGGTGGTGGTTAAACCCCAACTGCAACCGATAATAGCAATTAAAACCCCAAAAATTAGGGACTTTAACATAGAACTAATTAAATCCCATGTTTCCAGAAAATTTTGGGCTGATTGTAAGAATAGGGAATAGGAAATACCGTAAAGACTATCGGAAATAAATAAACCACCGAGTAATCCCGTGACTAAAGAGATAATAGTGAGCAGGGGTAACATTAAACTACAGGCAATCACCCGGGGAATGACCAAATAATCGATCGGATCGGTTTTTAAAATATATAAAGCGTCAATTTGTTCTGTTACTCGCATTGTACCAATTTCGGCGGCAAAAGCCGAGCCAACTCTCCCCGCCACCACCACCGCGGTTAAAACCGGGGCTAATTCTCTTGTTAAAGCCAAGGAAAGGACTCCCCCAACAAAACTACCCGCCCCAAAAAAAATAAATTCTCTGGCTACCTGAATAGTGAAAACCATACCCACAAAAGCAGCAGTAATTAGGGCAATTGTCAAGGATTCTGGCCCCACAATACTCATTTGTTCCAGAGTATTACGCCGGTGGATTTTGCCATTAAGAATATGTAAAAAAGTTTGTCCCGCTAACAAACCGGCAGCCCCCAAACGTTGAAACCATAAACTTAAACCACCGGCAGCATCACTTTTTCTTGGCATTTGTCGAGGGACTATCGCTAAAATCTAACTTATTATAGGCGAGAATTCCCTCTGATTATCCCTCGATTGTTGGGACTTGCTTTGATGCCACTCGATCGAGGGATAACAAACCATCGTTTTGTGCTGCTGGCAGGGGATAATAGAATTATCTAGTAGCCGTCAGCTATCAACCCTGATTCTTTATCCATGCCAGATTTAGCGAAAATTATCCTGAGAAACCATAAAATTGATGCTGTTAAACGATTCCATCCTTGGATATTTTCCGGGGCGATTAAAGAGATGGAGGGGGAAGTCAAAGAGGGTGCTATCGTGGAGGTTTATAGCGATCGAGGCGAATATCTAGCCACTGGACTGTATAATCCTAGCAATATTGCCGTTAAAATTCTTTCTTTCCAAAAAGTCAGCGATATTGCTCAATTATTTCTCGAAAAATTCCAGAATGCCTATCAGCTGCGGCAACAAATCGGTTTAGTGGATAACCCGAAAACTAACTGTTATCGCTTAATTAACGCGGAAGGAGACGGTTTACCCAGTTTAATCGTCGATTGGTACAATGGCACGGCGGTTATTCAAGCTTATTCCCTAGCTTTATACCAACGTCTCGATCTGATTGTCGATTGTCTGAAAACTATCTACGCTGACAATTTACGGGCAGTTTACGATAAAAGTGCCGCAGTTTTGGCGAAAAGCGCCCATATCTCCGAGAATAAATACTTATTTGGTCAAAAAACTGGCGATGAGGTGTTAGAATCCGGCCATCGCTTTATTATTGATTGGGAAAAGGGACAAAAAACGGGATTTTTCCTCGATCAAAGGGAAAATAGAGCAATATTAGCCCAATATTGTCAGAATAAACGGGTTTTAAACACTTTTTCTTATTCTGGCGGCTTTTCCGTCTATGCTATGCAAGCGGGGGCTGCCCTAGTCCATTCCGTTGATAGTTCCCACGGTGCGATCGATCTTACCGAAAAAAATATCGCCCTGAATAATCTCGGTGAAGTTCCCCATCAATCCTACAGCGCCGATGTTTTTAACTTCCTGCGCGACTGTCAGGAGGATTACGATCTGATTGTCCTCGATCCCCCCGCTTTTGCCAAAAGTATCCAATCCCGTCATCAGGCGGTTATGGCTTATAAAAGATTAAATCACCAAGCTTTCCAGAAAATTCGCCCCCAAGGTATTATTTTCACCTTTTCCTGTTCCCAAGTGGTTAACGAAGAACATTTTCAGGGGGCTGTCATGGCTGCCGCCATTGAATCGGCTCGCCCAGTGCGAATTTTAGCACGTTTAAGCCAACCGGCGGACCATCCCACCAGTATCTATCACTCGGAAGGTTCCTACCTGAAAGGATTGGTTTTAGCGGTGGATTGATGGAAAATTAAACGATTACCATCCGGATCATAGATGTAGATTTCCGGACCGTGGGAAGCCTGGCTAATTTCTCCCCTAGCACCATAGCCGATTTCGCTCCAATGCTCGAGGGCTTTTTCGAGACTCTCCACCTCGAAACAAATGCTCATGCCACTGCCCCTAGAATCGCTAAATTCGTCTCTGTGGGACTCTTTAGGGCAAAAAAGACCTAATTTAAGGTTAATCAGCCTAAATTCCGCATAAACGTGGGCAAGGTAGGGGTTTGGTTCCTGTTGCAACAGTTGACGATAAAACTGCACCGAGCGATCGAAATTACTCGTGCCTAGGGCAATAAAAGCCTCTGTGTAATTGAATGGACTATCGGGGGGGTTATTCATTGGGGTTGGGGATTAGGAGATGGGAGATTGCCCAAAAGATCTACTTCAGTGCGGTGAAGATGTCAAGTCCCTTGTACTGCCAATAGTAGTCGCGTCCATTGCCAGACTTTCTATCTCCCTCGGTATTAAGCTCTTTAAAATACCTATATCTGCAAGTCCCCTGGGGTTTCCATCCGATCGAGGATCACCCTGAGCGTTCATCCGATCGAGTGATTTTGGGGAAAAAGTGTTAAAAAAGATTGCTGTTTGTAAAGACAACTGTTACCGTGGGTTCAAGAGTGCGCTTTGAAGGAGGAAAAATCCCATGCACCCTAACCTATCCATCTATCCCTCGATTGCTTCGCTACTTATGTAGGGTATAGATGCACAAATCAAAGATTTCAGAAGCAAAACCAATAAATTCCCGTACTGTTGCTTAAAACAGGAGTTTGATCATGAAATTACAGGGAAAAACTGCCCTAGTCACGGGGGCATCCCGGGGTATTGGACGAGCGATCGCCTTAGAATTAGCCCGACAAGGTTTAAGCAGAATTGTGATTGTTGCCAGAGATCAAGAGCGATTAGAAAAACTAGCCAAAGAAATTGAGTCACTAGGGGTCATTGCCACACCTTTATCCCTAGATTTAACCGAAAATGACCTTGTTAGTCCTTCAATTATCCGCGTTTGGCAAGAATGCCGGGGCATCGATATCCTCGTTAACTGTGCCGGTATTGCCCATCAAACCCCCTTTCTGCGCTCGCAATTTTCGCAAGTGCAAGCAGAAATATCTTTAAATCTGATGGCCCTGTACACGGTTACTCGCTTAATTGCCCGCCGGATGGCAATTCGGGGACAGGGAACGATTGTCAATGTTTCCAGCATGATGGGTAAAATTGCCGCTCCTAGCTTCGCTACCTACTCGGCCACCAAATTTGCCATTTTGGGTTTTAGTCAAGCTCTCAGGTCGGAATTACGGGAACACAACATCAAAGTTGTCACCCTCTTACCCTCTTTAACCGATACGGATATGGTGCGAGAATTGCAGTTATTTCGATGGTTAAAACCGATGAGCGCCGAAGAAGTCGCCCAAACCCTAATTACCGGGTTAAATAGGGACAAAACGGAAATTGTCGTCGGTTGGCAAAGTCATCTAACTCTTTGGTGTCAAAAATTGGCCCCGAAACTGCTCGAGAAAATTGTCGATTTAGCCTCTCCCTTACGCCAAAGCAAAGGAAAGCGAGGATGGCGAGAAGTGTTTAACTAGGGTTTAATTAGGGTCTGGTGAAAAAGTTTTTCCTGGGGGTAGGGTGTGGGGTGTGGGGTGTGGGGTGTGGGGTTTTACTCATTTTCATGTGGTCAATTACCTAATTTTCAGGAAAAAAGTCCAGGGATTTTCCCCCCAATCACTCCAAAGGTCGGCACTTTTTGAGGCAAAAAAAGTCTAAAAGCGTTATCCAACAAGGTTTTTAGATTTATTCAGCAAACCCT
>NZ_JAPZRB010000562.1:0-10805 GCF_027531105.1 Microcystis sp. LE18-22.4A | reverse complement strand
CGGCCTTGAACGAGTAAAACTTTCTAGGAAATAAGGTTGAACATGAGATTTTTTCGACTTGTTCAAAGTGGCCGGAGGGCATTCGGACACTCAAAACGGACGGGTCGAAAGTGTCAGACTTAAGCAATTAAGCGTTTTTCGGTGAAGCGTCAACCCCGTTCAGCGACCACCCTTAAAAAGTGGCGTGGTGAGGAATCGCCGTCCGTTTTACGGCGGCGAGGATGTCAAAATGGTTTCCCCTTCCCTAACCGGCAGCCGAATAACATCTTTGTACTACTTTTACCACATATATTTAAATCTAGGGTTGATCTAGCCTATGCTAAAAAGAGGGGGATTAAAATCGATCGCTCCTAGACTTTAATTGAAAATTTAGGATATTGCACAGATGGGCAATCTATTTGATGATGTCAGTCGCTTTCTTGAAACCCAACTGGAAGAATTTCTCAGAAGTCATCCCCAATTAGAATTACAGGCGCTGGTGGAACAACTGCGCGAACAGGAGCGCGATACTGCTAAACTGATTAGCGCCCTAGAAAATGAGCGTCAACGTCTCGAACAGCAAATTTTGGCCACTGCCCAAGATATCCAAACTTGGCACGCTAGAATTGATAAGGCTAAGGCCGCTGGACGGCAGGACTTGCTGAAGGCTGCTAGTGAACGCGAGGCGGCCCTATTTCGTCAGGGTAATCAACTTTGGGGACGGATGGAAGGGGTGAAAAAACGTCTGAGTCAATCCCAAGAGTTACTGCAACAGGTCCAACAACGTCGTCAAGAAGTGCAAATTAAAGCCGAAAAAGCCCCTAAAAATCAGTCCCGTGACTGGGAAACCAGTTTTTGGGATCAACCCCAAGAATCGGACTATCAGCGCTCGAACTACGATAATCTCGATCTAAAATTTAAAGAATGGGAAATGGAAGAAGAATTGAAAAAATTAAAGCGAGAAATGGGACGATAATTTTTCAGTGAGCAGTGAACAGTAAACAGTAAACTGATAACTGATAACTGATAACTGATAACTGAAATCCCCAACACCTAAAAAATTCCCCAGAATTGTTCCTCTTAGAAAACGATGGCATCTCAAGCACAAAATCCTGAAAATCAACCCTCCTCTACCCTCGAAGAAATCCGGGCCGCTCGTTTAGAAAAAGTGGCAGGATTGCAAAAAGCTGGCTTAAATCCCTACGCTTACCAGTGGAAATCCACCGCTCACGCTCAACAATTACAAGAGCAGTACGCTGACTTAGCACCGGGGGAAGAAATTAGCACAGAAGTAGCAATTGCTGGTCGGATTATTGCCCGAAGAATTATGGGTAAACTAGCCTTTTTTAACCTGCAAGATGAAACGGGAACGATTCAATTATACCTCGATAAAAAACGCATTAGTGAAACCATGTCCGCCGTGCCGAATGCCTTTAACACGGTGATTAAACTGACCGATACGGGGGATATTTTAGGAGCAAAAGGCACAATTAAACGCACAGAACGCGGGGAATTATCTATCTATGTAAACGAGTACGAAATTCTCACCAAATCCCTCTTACCTCTCCCGGATAAATGGCACGGTTTAACCGATGTAGAAAAACGTTATCGACAAAGATATGTGGATTTAATTGTTAATCCGGAAGTGCGACAAACTTTTCGCCGTCGCGCCCAAATTACCGCTGCCATTCGCAGATATTTAGACCAAGAAGGTTTTATTGAAATTGAAACTCCCGTGCTACAAAGTGAAGCGGGAGGAGCCGATGCTAGACCGTTTATCACCTATCATAATACGCTGGAGATGGAGTTATATCTCCGCATTGCCACCGAGTTACATCTAAAAAGATTAATAGTGGGTGGTTTTGAAAAAGTCTTCGAGTTAGGCAGAATTTTTCGCAATGAAGGGGTTTCTACTAAACATAACCCCGAGTTTACTTCCATCGAAATCTATCAGGCCTATGCCGATTATTATGACATGATGGAGTTAAACGAAAACATTATCGTTAATGCCGCACAAGATGTTTTAGGTACGCTGAAAATCACCTATCAAGACAGGGAAATTGACCTAACTCCCCCTTGGCGACGAGTGACTATGCACGAATTAGTCCAAGAAATAACTGGGGTTGACTTGAATAGTTTTGAGGATTTCGAGTCGGCTCGTATTGCCGCAGAAAATGCCGGCATTGGCGTTCCAGAGGACTGTAAAACCATCGGTAAGCTATTAAATGAAGCTTTTGAACAAAAAGTCGAAGAAACCCTAATACAGCCCACTTTTGTGCTAGATTTTCCCGTGGAAATTTCGCCTTTAGCTAAACCCCATCGCTCAAAAACTGACCTCGTAGAAAGATTTGAATTATATGTGGTTGGACGGGAATTAGCTAATAGTTTTTCTGAGTTAACCGATCCCATCGATCAACGGCAAAGATTAGAAGCACAGGCACTCAAAAAAGCGGCCGGCGATTTGGAAGCGCAGGGAGTTGATGAGGACTTTTTAACCGCTTTAGAATACGGAATGCCCCCCACGGGAGGCTTAGGAATTGGCATCGATCGCCTGATCATGTTATTAACCGATTCTGCCAGTATTCGCGATGTGATTGCTTTCCCCTTATTAAAAAGCCAAAGTACAGCGATTAAATCTTTTGACTACGATCAGGAAAAAAAAATTCTGAAAGTGGAATTTAATCACGGTGGTATCTATCTTTATCATGATCTACCTTTGGCAGTATATAAAGATTTTCAGTCCGCACCATCGAAAGGACAGTTTTTTGTCGGACAAATTCGCGATAAATACAGTTTTGACAAGGAATTGTAAAAGTTAGGGTCACTTCAGTTAAGTAGATAGGTGTTAAAAGTTGTCAGACACCCCCCTTATCAAGGGGGCAGGGTAGGGTTGATTCATGAATCAACCCTACTATGAATCAACCCTAGGGGCAGTGGGGATCAGAGGCAAAATCCATCTTCAATTTAATTATAACTACTTCAGTTATCAGTTATCAGTTATCAGTTATCATTCATGATCCCTTCTTACCTTTGACTTCCTGCCAAGTGTTACCAACTCCCTGTAAAACCCCGCGAACTACTAAACCAATACCGCGACCGATAACTTGGATAAGAATATAGACTACTCCCTTACCCACCACCCGAAAAAAAGCGCGTAAACGAGGAGATAAAGAGTCTCTTAATTCTAAGGCGATCGAAACTAACCAGGGTATGCCTGTTAAACTATTTAATTCTTCCTGTCGAGGGGAATAAATGGCTAGAGATTGGATTTCTCCCTCGCTATAGTGAAATAATTGATATTGACTTTCAAATATATCTTTGGGGTCTTGCCAATATTTTTGCCGTCGGTATTTCCAAGATAATTCATTGCGGATTTTAGCTAATTTTCTGGCGATGAGAAATTCTGAACGGTAAAGTTTTTGTTTGACTCTTTCGGATTCCGAGAAGTTATTGAGAATAATTACCGTCACTGCATTGGCAATATTATGAATGAGATTTTGCAGGAGAATTTCTGCTCTGGCGATGGTTTCAGGAGCATTAGCTCGGTATCCTACTCCGTCAATAGTTAAACTATTTTCGTACACTAAATAGGAAAATAAGTCAAGAGTAAAAGGAATTTTATTGAGGATTTCTGTTTGAATTGCCTCTCTTTCTTCCAGAATAATTTCGTTAAGTCTGCTTTTACTAATTTCATCATAAACCGAGGCATTAATTTCTAAAAATTTACGGGTAACTTTCTCCCAGATATCGTAAATAATCAAATTTAAGCGACTGGTTAATTCCCCACTACTAACCTGTAAATATCTCATTTCATCGACATTTTTACGAATTTCATCGAGAACTAAATACAATAATTCCCGTTGCCGATTATCCTGTAAAACATCAATTTCAAAACTAATCTTTGTTCTATTAATTAAAGGCGATCGAATGACCGCTAAAGTGGACTCAAAAACCGCCGAAACACAGAGGGGACGCTCGCGGCTTAAAATTGGTAATTCTCGATCGATATTGTTAATTATTACCGGGGGTGTGACTGAAGCTGAATTGTAAGAGCTACCTTCGAGGGGAATTAGTTTTCTCACTAGCCATAGGGCTGCTAAAAGTTCTCGTTTTCTCCCCTGCCAATAAAAGCGATCAAAGCCGGATAAAGACTGTTGATTGAGGTGGAGATCAATTAAATGTAATTCACTTTCGATGCGATTTAATCCCGTTTTTCCGGCAGTGATTAACCAATGGCTAGGAGCTAAACTTGTACGGGTAGCAATGGTGAGAGCAGAAGGGGCAACATCCGGGGATTCATCCCGGGAAATTTGTCCTAAAATAGTGATAAATTGCTCTAGGTTTGTGCCTTTGGGAATATAACCGGCGATGCCTAATTCTCTGGCGATTAGTTGCTGTCGGGAGTCGAGAGGAAAGGTTAATAAAACAATTTTACTTTCGGGATAGCGAGAGTGGAGAATTTCACAGTAAGACCAATCAAAGAGAGGATCGATAAGGATAATTTCGGGGGCCGGATTCAGAGTCAAAGCGAAAATTGTTTCTAAATCCCCTTCGGTGACGATACTAATATTTTCTATCTGCGACAAGGCCTGCACCAGACCCAAGCGGAAAATCGGGTCATTATCGATGATAATTAAGGTGAGAGGGCGATCGATCACAAGAGTTGCAGCCTGTCAACGGATACTATTCACAGGGTCAATTATACAGTTATCTGGCTCATTTGTTTTGTTTATAGCCATAGAAATCGATGCGATAATCGGTAATTTTTACCCCCGTTGATGCCTCGACCTGTTTAATTAATTCTGGGGGAAGTTCGATATGCACATCGATGATTTGTTGGCTGTCCAGACAATTGACGTGACTGTGGGAATCGCTGATGTTACCGTAGAGTCTGCCGTCCCAGCGTTCCACAGATTCGATAATGCCTTGACCCGATAGGGCTTCTAGGTTTTGGTACACTGAGGTATGACCGATGTTTTTTCCTTGCAGATTGAGGCGATCATAAATTTCTCTCGCTGATAGGTGTTCCTGCGCTTGCCACAGCAATTCTAAAATATAGCGACGCTGACGACTAACCCGCATTCCTAAAGTTTGACACCTTTCGATCGCATCTTCTAAACAGCGGATCGGTTTTTGTTTTACCTCCAAATTGTCCATAGTTGTATCCGTTGACCTCCGCCCTAATACATAGTCATTACCAGTTTAGCTTAGTCTTTCGATCGATGTCCACATTGCCCCAGTTTTTATCGTTTTGGGGAGACAGGAGACAGTTATCAGTTATCAGTTATCAGTTATCAGTGGGTAAGTTATCAGTGGGTAAGTTAAGCTGTTGACTATCTAAATTACTTGTTAAGAGTGTATGGAAGCACCGGAGCAGGGAGCAGGGAGCAGGGAGAAGGAGTTCGAGCATTTGTACTACAATTCTCAATACCTAGTTTAAATGCAGTACAGCATACACAATTCTGGTTTTAAGTCAATAGCCTTTACAAAACTTCAAAAATTGCAACATAAAAAAATCTCATCACTAGCGGCTTTTTTTGGGCAAGAGTATCAACACAGTCCCCTCATTGTCTTGGTTTTCCGTTGATTTAAGGTTTAATGCTTAAACTAAGCCCACAGCATACCACGATCATACCATATTATTAAATGTAGGCAACCCCGATTTACAGCCAAATTTTGGCAAATTCTGGGAAAATCAAAATGTTGTAACTTACTTGTTACATTTAACTAATCGCCCCAAATATTTAAATATTTTAATTATTTACCTTAAATTTATAATTTTTACTTATTTTTTGCAGGCTGATTAACTAGGGTTTGCTGAAAAAGTTTTTCGTGGGGGTAGGGTGTGGGGTGTGGGGTTTTACCCATTTTCAGATGGTCAATTACCTAATTTTCAGAGAAAAAGTAACTGAATTTTTCCCCGATCACTCCAATGGTCGGCACTTTTTGGGGGGAAAAAGTCTAAAAACCTTATCCAACAAGGTTTTTAGATTTATTCAGCAAACCCTAACTAGGGTTGGGCAAAAAAGCTTGTAAGCTCTATTTAAAGTCAGTCGAATCGCTTAGTATCGGGAGACAGATGTGACTTGTATAGCTTCCCAGTTTTTGAGATTTGAAGACTTTTTAGAAGCATTTTGAAAGTGTCTTAGCCGATGGATTAAATATGAATTATCAGCCATAGAAATCTTCATCAAGAATCTGTTCTAAGGAAAAAGGGCAGTCTAAGGGATATGCTTCCTCTGGAGGAATCGCAATTCCAAAGTCAGCCAATTTACTTTCCTTGATGGCAATTTTGCGACCTTTAGGATAGGTTTTATCGATGGCGATTGCTACATGAGATTTCAAAGAAGGGGTGTTTTCTAGTAAGGCGATAACTCGTTCCCTGTGTTCGACAAGGGAGCTATACCAGCTAGATTTCATGCTTTCAGTGGCGGAGGATTGTACTTGTAATTTCAGTAAATGAGCCAGCAAAATCATTAAATTTCCTTCCAAGGCATTTTTATCTGATTTACCCAATTCTTTCAACTCCTCAACTAAATGAGATACATCTAATGCCTGAAAATCTCCTTGTTCCAACTGACCTATTGTTGTTATCAGCCATAATTGAAAATCTTGTTCATAGAGTTCTGATTTAGTTATCATAATTGCTTCGATAATAGTTAATCTAGATTGAGTTATACTCTATTTTGCGGATTTCGGATGTTTCTAGCGGTAAATATTAAGTTTTACTACAGGATTTAACATCTGCGCCTATGCCCTATTCCCTTATCCTTAGGATAAGCGGTTAAAATACATCTTAGCTTAAGGACTAGAGAATATTATGAGACTAGAAAGAGAAGATTTTGATTGGGCGGTACAACAAAACCTAATTACTGCCAGCCAAGCTGAAAATTTATGGACGGCTTTTTTATCCCGTTATCCCCAAGAAGATGAAGTTAATCGCCCTCGCTTTAATTTCGCTAATGTGGCCTATTATTTTGGGGCATTAATTGTTATCTCCGCCCTGGGGTGGTTGATGAACAAAGCTTGGGAGAGTTTCGGCGGTGCAGGCCTATTTTTTATCGCCCTGTTTTATGCAATTTGTTTTATTTTTGCGGGGAAAAATCTCTATTTTCAGCAAAATCTCAAAATCCCCGGCGGCCTTTTATTTACCATGGCAGTGGCAATGACTCCCTTAGCAATCTACGGTTTACAACGCTGGACAGGATACTGGCAAGCTGGAAATATGGCCATTTATCCAGATTTCTATACCTGGACTAAAGGCGGTTGGTTTTTAATGGAATTAGGCACGATTATCGCAGGATTAATAACTTTGCGATTTGTTAAATTTCCTTTTTTAACTGCACCGATCGCCTTTAGTCTGTGGTATATGTCAATGGACTTAACCCCTTTGCTATTTGGAGAGAACGAATATATATGGAGAATGCGACTCTGGGTATCCTTTTGGTTTGGAATTGCCTGTTTAATAACTGCCTATTTAATTGATGTACGTCAGCGTCGCAGTCGGGGAGATTTTGCTTTTTGGCTATACCTATTCGGATTAATTATGTTTTGGTTTAGTCTATCTCTCCTAATCGATGATAATGAAGCGCAACGATTTTTGTACTGTCTAATTAACTTGGGATTAATGTTATTATCCGTCCTGCTAAAAAGAAGATTATTTGTGGTTTTCGGAGGTCTTGGAGTATTTGCCTATCTTTCCTATCTCTCCTATCGTCTCTTTGCCGATTCAATTTTCTTTCCCTTTGCCCTAACCGCCCTAGGACTTGGTATTATCTATATGGGAGTTTTGTATCAGCGTCATTACCCAACCCTGGCTAGATTTATTGAAAGTTATATCCCTCTCGAATGGCGCAATTTATTACCCAAAGATCGATAATTAGGAGAAATGGGGACATGGGGATATGGGGAGATTCAACTAAAAAACCCCAAAACCCCAAAACCCCAAAACCCAACACCATCTTTTTTACTTTTATGAAAATACTTATCGTTGATGATGAAAAAGAATTAACCGAACCCTTAGAACAAATTCTTGCTCAAGAAGGCTATGAAGTTGATATTGCTGATAATGGTCGGACGGGTTTAGAATTGGCACAAGAGAATAATTATGACCTCTTAATTCTCGATTGGATGTTACCCCAGCAATCCGGATTACAAATCTGTCAATATTTACGCAATCAAGGGGACACCACTCCCGTTTTGTTTCTAACGGCTAAGGATACCATAGATGATCGAGTGGCGGGATTAGATGCTGGCGCTGATGATTATTTAGTCAAACCCTTTCAACTGCGAGAATTATTAGCGAGAGTCCGCGCTTTATTGCGTCGTTCTCCCAATTTTGAAGCTAGTAATAGCAGTAAATTAAAATCTGCTGATTTAGAACTCGATAGCGAAAATCAAGTGGCCTATCGTCACGGTCGCACGATCAGTTTATCAGCAAAAGAAGTACAATTGTTGACTTTATTTATGACCCATCCGGGTCAACTTCTCACCCATGAACAAATTTATCAGCATCTCTGGTCAGAAGGGGAGCAACCTAATAGTAATGTCGTTCCTGCCCTGATGCGCTTACTGCGTCGTAAAATCGAAGCGCCTGGAGAAACACCTCTAATTAATACTGTCTATGGGAAGGGCTACCGTTTCGGGGAAAATTAGGGAATGCTGAAGGATAATGAGAATACCAACTGATTACCGATTACTGATTACCGATATATGTTATCCTGCCTACAAATTCAAAATTTTACCCTCATCGATCGCTTAGAATTAACTTTCGGCAGCGGATTAAATGTACTGACCGGTGAGACGGGGGCAGGAAAATCGATTATATTAGATGCGATCGATATTGTTCTCGGTGGTAAAGTCAATCATCGCGTCATCCGTCAGGGAAGCCAACAATCAACCCTAGAAGCGACTTTTTCTCTCACCCCAGAATTAATTGCTTGGCTAGAAAGTCAGGAAATTGACCCATTAGAGGATAATAGTCTGACCATCAGCCGGGAATTAGTGATTACTAATAATTCCTTGCGTTCTCGTTCTCGCATTAACGGAGTCGTCGCTAATCGCCAACAAATGGCGCAAATAAGAGATTTTTTGGTAGAAATCACCGCTCAAGGTCAAACAGTTCAGTTAATGGACGCTAATCGACAGAGGGAATTATTAGATCTCTACGGGGGTGAATCGCTGCTGCGGCAGCGGGAAAAGGTAGCCACAGCCTACGCTAACTGGCAAGAAAGCAAGAATAGTTTAAATAATAGGTTGCAATCGGAACAAAATCGCCTACAGAGATTAGATTTATTAGAATATCAACTAAAAGAACTAGAATCAGCTAATTTAACTGACGCTGACGAGTTGGAACAGTTGGAACAGGAAAGAAACCGACTCTCCCACGCTGTCGATTTGCAAAATTCCAGCTATCAAGTCTATCAACTACTCTACCAAAACGATCGCGATCAACCGGCCGTCGCCGATTTGTTAGGAAAAGCTGAAAATATCTTGACAAATATGATGGTTTATGATACAAGTTTAGAGCCAATTTTAGAGATGGTGCGATCGGCATTAAATCAGGTGGTGGAAGCGGGACAGGAAATCAACGTTTATGGGGATAGTCTAGAGGCAGATCCCGAGAGATTGAACGAGATAGAAGAGAGAATTGTCCAACTTAAGCGCATTTGTCGCAAGTATGGCCCAAGTTTAGCCGAAGCGCTCGATTATTATCAGAAATTACAGCAGGAATTAGCGGAGTTGACGGGAGAAGGACAATCCATTGAAGAATTAGAAAAAATTTGTCAGCAACAGGAAAACATCTATCGAGAAACTAGCACCCAGTTGACCTTTTTGCGACAAGAAACCGCTAGTCAACTAGAAAAACAATTGGTACAGGAATTAAAACCTTTAGCCATGGAAAAGGTGATTTTTGTCTGTCGGATTAACCCGGGTAATCCTAGCAGTCTGGGAGTCGATCAAGTGGTATTTTATTTTAGTCCCAATCCGGGGGAAAAAATCCAACCTTTATCCAGTACCGCTTCCGGAGGAGAAATGAGTCGTTTTCTCCTAGCGTTAAAGTCCTGTTTTTCCCAATCCCAATCGGCAGCAGCAACCCTAATTTTTGATGAAATTGATGCGGGAGTATCGGGAAAAGTTGCCCAAGCAATTGCCGATAAATTAGATCAATTAGGTCAACAATATCAAGTTTTATGCGTTACTCATCAACCCTTAGTGGCTGCTTTAGCTGATCACCATTTTCGAGTTTATAAACAAATGATTGCCGAAGATAATCCTACTAATCTCTCGGAAATTCGCACGGTTGTCCGGGTTACTTCTCTCGATAATCGTCAGACGAGAAGGGAAGAATTGGCACAATTAACGGGAGGAAATTCGGCAGCAGATGCCATCGCTTTTGCCGAGTCTTTATTGGAGAAAGCGGCTGCCAAAAAACAGTAAGATTTAACCTTGAAATTGACTGATTAACCAACGTCCCACCTGACTTTGATCCTTGCTGCGTGCCTGTTGTAAAGCTGACTCTAAAACCGCGAGTTTTAAATTAGGTAAAACCTTTGATATATCAATTCTTTTGCTCCCTCGATCGATTATTTCAAAAGCAAATATTTGGGGATCATTTACCTTAACACTCCAGTATTCACTAACTCCTAATTCTTCGTAGAGCAAGCGTTTATTACCTAGGGTCTGCTGAATAAATCTAAAAACCTTGTTGGATAAGACTTTTGGACTTTTTTCCCCTCAAAAAGTGCCAGCCATTGCGGGGATCGGGGGGAAAATTCCTGGACTTTTTCCCTGAAAATTAGGTAGTTGACCACCTGAAAATCGAT
>NZ_JAPZRB010000571.1:0-1486 GCF_027531105.1 Microcystis sp. LE18-22.4A | reverse complement strand
ACCAGTTTTGAGGTGGCCAATTACCTAATTTTCAGGGAAAAAGTGCCTAAATTTCCCCCCGATCACTCCCAGATCCAGTACTTTTTGATTGACAAAAGGTCTAAAAGTCTTACCCAACAAGGTTTTTAGATTTATTCAGCCAACCCCAATTAGGGTTGGCTGAAAAAGTTTCTCCTGTGGGGACTGACGCGGGTTCGTTCAGCAAACCCTAATTAAAAACCGCCCCCAAAGGACGGAGTTTCAATGCAAGCAGCTACGATGTCTCTGCTCAAAGTTGTCCTGAAGCCAAGCTCGGTTAGCTATCCTTTTGTCGGCGTTTCATCGCCAGACCTAAGCCACCAGCAACCAGCAGTCCAACAACAGTACCCGGTTCGGGAATAACCACCTGGGTGAAGGTTTGTGAGAAAGTCGTGACGCTGGCGGTTCCAGGCAATGTAGTAGTCCGGCGAGCTTGCAAAGACAGGTTGTTCATGACCGCAAGCGTGTTTGTTGGTCCCAATGTCATCGTGTCAGTCGCAGGCATGCTGGGGGTAGCGGTTTGATTGCCCATAATCGATGCACCATTGAAGCCCACAGAAGATTGTACTCCCGTAGTGAGGCCTGTAACTGACCCACCTGTTATGGCATCTATCTGGTTCATTATTGGGACATATCCAGCGGATGTTACCGTGAAGTCGAAGGCGACAGTAGCATTCCAAGTGGTATTCCCGCTCGGCGGAGTTAGGTTTATGCCGCCAACAACAGTGTAATTGAGAGTAGCACTACCAGAGACACCAGGAATGTAAGTGCCGGTTGCACTCACTCGAATGTTGCCTTGGGGATCGGTCAGAGGATTAGCCCCAGGACCTTTGAAAAAATCGTAATTCGTCCAGTCCTCGAACACTTTCTCAATTGTGCCATTTCCGTCCTCATCAACCGAGATGGAACCACCGCGAAGGAGCTCGGTGAGTGTACAGAATAAGGTACTTGCACAGTTGGTATAGGTTACCATAGGAGCCGCCTGGGCCGGGGCAGTGGCGAGGCCTAAGGCAGTGGCGACGGCCAGAGCAGCAGCGCTAGGAATGGTAAATCTGAGTAATTTTGTCATCTGTATAGACTCCCACAGAGGTAAAGTGGATGTATGAATAATTATCGCAATGCTAACAGCAAATTTTTCCTTTGTCAACACAGAATTGCCTATTTGTCAACAGATCACTGAAAAATTGTCAACAGATCACTGAAAAGAGTTTCTCCCCACTTCCCCACTTCCCTAGATCTGATTCATTCTCCGAATCTAATTCTTTGTTTTGTTACCTTTAATCGCTTATGAGGTAAGCAAAGCACGACGTTTTGACAAATTTTCAGCTATTTAGGGTTTGCTGAATAAATCTAAAAACCTTGTTGGATAAGGCTTTTAGACTTTTTTTCCCTGAAAAAGTGCCTACCATTGGAGTGATTGGGGGGAAAATTTAGGGATTTTTTCCCTGAAAATTAGGTAATTGACCAC
>NZ_JAPZRB010000153.1:0-7844 GCF_027531105.1 Microcystis sp. LE18-22.4A | reverse complement strand
GGTTAGCATTGAAGAAGTTTGAGCGTAGCCTACTCTTTCTTGCTTTTCGTACCAAGCTTGTGTTCGTTCGTGGAGAGCTTTATTGTAAACCAATCTTACACAGCCCAAAGTGCGCCGCAATAGCGACTCTTGTTCGGGTGTGGGGTAAAATCGGTAAGAATAGGCTTTTTCCATACCTCACATTCTAACACATATTTTGTAAATGCGCTAAGATTTAACAGTAAAGCCGTCGTAGAACGACGGGGTTTCAGACCCAAATTTTCGATGACCGTTGGCATTCAGTGAAATTCGTAATCATTGAGAGTTGCTGGTTCTTTATTCTAGTCGGAAATTGTGGCGATCATTGTCGCACGCCAATCAGACCGATAAGGACTTTCAGAGCGCTCGCCAATCGCGTAGGGTGCAATTAACGCACCTTTTTATTTTTATTGGCTTATTATATGCGTTCTTTATCGAAAGCCTCAATTAATATCTATTCAGGAGACATTATAACATCAATCTCTCGCATCCTTAAACCTTTGTTGATCGCCTTAGAAATACTTTCATCCAGTGCGATCACTATCTTCTTGTTAATTAAACTTTAAAACTGCGATCGCTGGTGGCATTGTTAAGTTTTCTTGAACGGGCGATTTTTGTAATCAAGAGTAGAACCATCAATATTTATGGTTCGGTTGGCTCTTGGTATGATACGAATGTCTATGGAGAAATGGGTGTTATACATTCCAGTCAAATTAAATTTGACAACTAGCGATCGCTTTTCTACGGGAACAGAGAATTAGATAAAAAATACTAATATTTTGTCGCCATCAGGTTCTAGCCGCAATTCAATTGAGTATAAAATGATCTCAGAAAAAGCCTCCAGAAAATGTCAAATCAACCATGAAAAAAATTATTTTGATTTCTAGTCTATCTTTGACAATGGTAATCGGTGCTTCCTGGGCAAAACCGAATATAGTTTTGGCTGAAACTTGTAATTACTTTGCCGGAACTGCTGTGACGGGAAAAAGCGTTAACATCGATTTATGTTCGATTGTTCTGGCTAGTTCCCGTAGTGTTGACTTTGTTTATTACTTGGGAAATCAACGACTGGTTAGCCAAGCTAATTGTGATAACGGAACTTGGACGACTTTTCCCGAAAGACAAATTCATCGTCCCCGCTCTCAAGCGACTCAAACAATGCTAGAGGTGGTGTGTAGTTACAGATTCTATAGTTCTCAATCCACATCGAGAATCGCTGCGGCAATAGTGTTTTCTCCACCATCAAATGTGAGAACATCCCCCAATGGCAATATCATCTGTTCAGTCAGAGAACGTAGAACCATCAATATTTATGGTTCGGTTGGCTCTTGGTATTATACGAATGTCTGTGGGGAAATGGGTGTTATACATTCCAGTCAAATTAAATTTGACAAATAGAGAGCGCTTTTCCTCCGGAACACAGAAACGGGTAGAATCGATCAATGCAGTTGTTTTCTTTCGAGGTGTCATCATTACTAAGAAAGCTACCCGTTCCTTAGCCGGTATTGCCGGAATTGTCGCCGTTGCCACCTTAATCAGTAAGGTTTTTGGTTTAGTCCGCGAACAGGTAATCGCCGCTGCCTACGGTGTCGGGCCGGTGGTGAACGCCTACGCTTTTGCCTACGTTATCCCCGGTTTTCTGTTAATTCTCCTCGGTGGTATTAACGGCCCCTTTCACAGCGCTTTGGTCAGTGTTTTGGCCAAAAGAGATAAATCCGAGTCCGCGCCGATTGTCGAGACTATTACCACCCTAGTCAGTGCGATTTTATTAGCTGTCACCGTCTTTTTAATCGTTTTTGCCAATATTTTTATCGATGTTCTCGCCCCCGGTTTAGATGCCGCCACCCGCAGCATGGCCATTCAACAACTGCAAATTATGGCCCCCATGGCGGTTTTAGCTGGTTTAATCGGCATCGGTTTCGGTACTCTCAACGCGGCGGATCAATACTGGCTACCGAGTCTCAGTCCGCTTTTTTCCAGTGTGGCGGTGATTATCGGGGTGGGTTTGCTGGCCTGGTCACTTGGCGATCGCATTGATGAGCCGCAATATATTCAACTAGGGGGTTTTGTCCTCGCCGGCGGTACTCTCGTCGGGGCGCTCTGGCAATGGTTAGCACAAGTGGGCGCACAAGTCAAGGCAGGTTTAGGAAAATTAACATTTCGTTGGGATTGGCGGATTCCGGGGGTGTCGGAGGTGTTGCGGGTGATGATTCCGGCGACCTTATCTTCGGGAATGTTGCATATTAACGTTTATACTGACCTCTTTTTTGCTTCTTTTATCGAAAATGCCGCCGCATCCATGCGTTACGCCAGTTTTATCGTTCTCACGCCCTTGGGCATCATGTCTAACATGATTCTCGTGCCGTTTATGCCGATATTTTCTCGACTGACGGAACCGGAAAATTGGGGAGAATTGAAGCAAAGAATCCGTCAGGGTTTATTATTGACGGCTTTAACCATGTTACCCTTCACCGCTATCTTTATCGCCCTCGCTTTCCCTGTAGTGCGGGTTATCTATCAACGGGGTGCCTTTAATCTGGCTGCCTCGGAACAGGTGGTTCCCGTATTAATGGCCTACGGTTTCGGGATGTTTTTCTATCTCGGACGCGATGTTTTAGTACGATTGTTCTATGCTTTGGGTGATGGTGACACTCCCTTTAAGGTGAGTATGGTGAATATTTTTCTCAATGGTGTGCTGGATTTCCTCTTGTATAAACCTTTTGGTACTCCGGGGATTGTTTTAGCAACCGTGGGGGTTAATATCCTTTCTATGGGCATTTTTACGGTGATTTTAAATCGTCGTTTAGGGGGTTTACCCTTGGGAGAATGGGGTTTATCCTTATTGGGATTAACGGTAATTACAATGCTTTCTGGTGTTGCTAGTTGGGGTGCTAGTTGGGGTTGGGAAAAGGTTTTCGGTGCTGGTAATATTTTCCTACAATTATTACAGTTAGGTTTGGCATCGACTGTAGCGGTGGGTTTATTCCTCCTCGGTGCAATGTTATTGAAGTTACCTGAATTAGACCTATTAATCTCGCGAGTTCGTCAGAAGTTCTTGAAAAAATCTTAGGTTTAAGTTGCTGCCTCACCTCATCATTACATAGGGTTTGCTGAAAAAGTTTTTTCTGGGGGCAGGGTGTAGGGTGTAGGGTGTAGGGTGTAGGGTTTTACCGATTTTCATCTGGTCAATTATCTAATTTTCAGGGAAAAAGTACCTGAATTTTCCCCCCAATCACTCCAAGGGTCGGCACTTTTTGATGGGCAAAAGGTCTAAAAGTTTTACCCAACAAGGTTTTCACATTTATTCAGCAAACCCTATTTATTTTTAGGAATTGGGGGCAGTTGCGGGGATTTTCGGCGAGAATTAGAACCAGATATTTTCGGGGGGAGGGGTGCAGAATTGCGATTAGATAAACTTTGAAGGCTCTTTTTCATATTAGCAGGTTCCGGCAGTTCTAGAGTTACCCCTTCTCTAGCGGTCATTGTTTCCTCTGGTAGGCATAAATCAAAAACAAAGGCAGAATTATTGGTGAAATCAGCAAATTCTAATTTTACCATCTCTCGAGAGGATTCTAGTGCTAATAAAGGTTCAATTTCGGTTTTAATTAACTGTTCTAATTGAGCCAGATAATTGATCTTAACAGGAGTAACAATTAAAGTTAACATTTCTTGCCAACCTTGCCCCCCCAATTCTGCCAGAATATCCCCATAACAGCGAATTTTCCAGCTACCTATTCCTAAATCTCGATAGGAAAAAATTTCCAGCCAACCCCCAGCATCCGATCGATAATAATGAGTATATCTTTCACTACTGTCCGGAGATTCGTAATCGATACGCACTTCGATATGAGCAAAAGGAGAATCCAGACGGGCCAAGAGACGATAGTTTCCCGAGACAATTTCTAGGGAATTAGTAGAAATTGTGCGTCCGTGATTCTCCCCTTGTTTTTGCAGTATAAATTCCATAATCTTAGCCTAGGCCTAATGTTTGGCCATGACGCTAAAACTTAGGATTTGTGCCGGGAGATTTGCGCTTTTAATTCCCCTGCTTGTGTCAGTAAATCCGCTTGGGTTAGACTAATTTGTTCTTGGGTGGCCATCCATTTCAGTTGTACCGTGCCATTTTCAGCCTCAGCATCCCCTAAAATTATACAGCCCACCGCCTTAGCTCGATCGGCCCGTTTAAATTGTTTTCCGAAAGCGCTGCCGCTTAAGTCTAACTCGACGCTAAACCCCAATCCGCGTAATTGCTGCGCTAACACCACACTGCGTGCCTCAGCTTTTTCTCCTTTGGAGACAAGATAAAAATCGGGAACCAAAAAAGATAAAGATTGCTTTTGTTGTAATAATATAATCAGACGTTCTAAACCGATCGCCCAACCCACTGCCGGCGTGTCTAGACCGCCTAATTGAGCTATTAAACCATCATAACGACCACCACCGCAAACCGTGGCTTGAGCGCCTAAATCATCGGACTGAATTTCAAAGGCCGTATGGGTGTAATAGTCCAATCCTCGCACTAAACAGGGATTAAGATTATAGATAACTCCCAAATCAGTTAGTAAAGATTGCACCCGTTCAAAATGCTTTTGAGAATCACTGCCGAGATGTTCAAGAATACTGGGGGCATTCTCACAGATAATTTTTGTTTTCTCGTCCTTACTATCCAAAATTCGCAGGGGATTTTTTTCTAATCTCTGTTGAGAATCCGCGTCTAAATCAGCTTTGTAGGGAGTCAAATAATCTAGCAAGGCCTGACGATAATTTTGCCTATCTTGGGCATTTCCCAGGGAATTAATATCTAATTTTAGGTTTTCTAGACCCACAGCTTTTAATATCTCGCTGGCAAGGGTAATTACTTCCACATCCGCCCTAGGATCATCACTTCCCAACAATTCGACCCCGATTTGATGAAACTGTCGCTGCCTACCCGCTTGCGGACGTTCATAACGAAACATCGGCCCCTGATACCAGAGTCTTTGTACTCCTCCGGCGGCCTGTAATTTGTGTTCAATATAGGCGCGAACGACCCCAGCCGTTCCCTCCGGTCGCAAAGTCAGGGAACGTTGACCGCGATCGAGGAAAGTGTACATTTCTTTACCCACCACGTCCGTCGCTTCCCCGATACCCCGTTCAAAAAGTTGCGTCTGTTCAAAAATGGGAGTTCGTATCTCTTGATACAGCGCAGTCCCTAAAATTCTGCTGGCAGTTTCCTCTAACCACTGCCAGTAACCGACCTCCGCCGGTAAAATATCTTTTGTGCCTCGGATTGCCTGGATTTCGCCCATAGTTCTCTGTATTTTTATCCCTATTTGAACAATCTTAAACCGCTTAGAGTCACTAATACCGTCGATCCTTCATGACCGATGACACCAAGAGGTAAAGTTATATCACCGGCAAAATTGGCTATTAGCAATATGCCGATAAACGCGAGGGCGAAAGTGATATTCTGTTTAACAATGCGATTGGCACGACGACCAAGGTTAATTGCGCTGGGAATTTTGGCTAAATTATCGGACATAAGGATAATATCGGCCGTTTCCAAAGCGACATCACTACCAGCTTTTCCCATGGCAATCCCCACATTAGCCATAGCTAAAGCGGGCGCGTCATTAATGCCATCCCCCACCATAGCGACAGTGTGATATTTTTCTTGCAGATTTTGGATAACGGTTAACTTATCTTCGGGCAGTAAATCAGCGTAAACCTCCTCAATGCCGAGTTTTTCAGCAACTTTATCGGCACTTTGTTGATTATCACCCGTAATTAAAACGATATGTTCGATACCGATCTTTTTTAGCTGCTTCACCAGATTAACTGCCGATTCCCGCAGGGTATCGGACACAGCGATCGCACCGATTATTTGATTCTCTTGTACTACCCAAACTAGGGTTCTGCCTTCTTTTTGTAAACGTTCGCGGATAGCTAAAATATTCTGGTCAAGATCGGAAATATGGTCACGAATATAGGCAAAATTGCCCACAGATACCGACTTATCGGCAATTTTTCCCGTGATACCCCGTCCCGATACCGCTTGCACCTGATTAGCACTGAAGAAATTTATACCACGTTCCCTGGCTGTGGCGGTAATAGCGGATCCGATGGGATGTTCCGAACAGGATTCTAGGGCTGCAGCCACCGCTAACACCTCATTTTCGCTGACTGCATGGATAGGGATAATTTCCACCACTTGCAACTTACCAAGGGTGAGAGTGCCGGTTTTATCAAAAGCGATCGCTCGTATGCGGCCGATCATCTCCAATCTTGCGCCATTTTTGAATAAAATCCCCTGTTTTGCCCCGTTAGCG
The DNA here is from genome assembly GCF_027531105.1 of Microcystis sp. LE18-22.4A. Lineage (NCBI taxonomy): Bacteria > Bacillati > Cyanobacteriota > Cyanophyceae > Chroococcales > Microcystaceae > Microcystis > Microcystis sp. LE18-22.4A. Next base: position 1,518 of record NZ_JAPZRB010000153.1, on the reverse strand, counting down.
ATACCCGATAACAAAGCTGGCATAATTGAGGCCATTAAAGCACAGGGAGAAGCCACCACGAGAAAAATTAAGGCCCGATAGATAGTAGTTTCCCAGGTCCAACCCCAGAGAAAAGGCGGTAAAATCCCGAAAATTAAGCCCAAAATCACGATAATTTTCGCATAAACCCGCTCGAAACCTTCGATAAACTGTTGGGAGGGAGGGGATTCATTTTGCGCTTTTTCTACCAAACGAATCACCCTCTCAATTAAGCGACTTTCGGGGGGAGTTTCCACCTTTAAACGTAGCACTCCCGCACCGTTGAGAGTTCCCGCAAAGACTTCTTCCCCGATGGTTTTATCCACGGGAAGCGATTCCCCGGTAATTGGCGCTTGATTAATGGGACTATTTCCCTCCATAATAATGCCATCAATGGGGATTAATTCGCCCGGTTTGACCAAAACTGTGTCACCGATCTGTAATTGCTTGATAGGAACCTCTTTTTCCCTGTCTCCCGTGATTAATCTGGCAGTATCGGGAGTCATAGCCATGAGAGAACGAATATTGCGATCGGTTTTTGCCAGGGCAATCTGTTCTAAAGCACCACTAATAGCGAAAATCAGGATTAAAACGGCTCCATCGATGATGAGATAGTAATTACTATCCCAGAGTCCCAAAATCGCCGCCCCCAAGGCCGCTACAATCATTAACAGGTCCACATCCAGTTCTTTTTCCTCCCATAAAGTCGTCAATCCTGCTTGGGTACTCTCGTATCCTCCCACCAGATATGCGATCGCTAGTAGGATAAAAGCCGGGCCGATCAGGTTAAAGTGTAGGCATAACCAACCAAAAAAGACTAAAATAGCGCAAATTCCTGCGGCAACTGCCGAGGAATACTGAGAAAACCAAGAGGACGAGATACTCTGAATCATGGATCGATGGCAATTCCTTCTCTACCCATTCTAGAAAAAATTAGATCGATGCAGAAAACCCCTAGGACGTTATCCCCTGCAGCCAACCTAGCTGATAATAATTGGAATTTTGCCGAGGTTTGGATCGATCCGCTGCTATCTCCTCCCTATATCTTGCTTTTACTCGCTGAATCTTCAGGAAACTATCGCGTGTACGATCCCTCTGAGGGTTATCAGGTGGTATTCACTGGTGCGAGTTACGAGGAAGCGGAAAATTGGCTATTAGAGGACGAATTTGAACCGGTAGAGGGACGACTTTCGCCAGCAGAGATATAATTGCCTTATCTTCTTGACGCTTTTCTTCGATGCTATCCTTACTAAAAAAGCGATGGAATTGGCTAAAATCGCTCTTTATTGGCAGTCCGAAGGCAATTAACCCCAAAGAAGTCAAAAATACTCCTCCAGAAGCCAGCGACGCACCAGAGGGATAGACCGAACTCATGAAAACCGACACGATTTTCTACCGACTTTTTCAAACCTTTCCCGATCTTCTGTTTGAGTTAATCGACTTTCCCAGGGAATTAGCCGATTTCTATCGATTTTCCTCCGTAGAGGTGAAACAACTATC
>NZ_JAPZRB010000096.1:0-3462 GCF_027531105.1 Microcystis sp. LE18-22.4A | reverse complement strand
AAACCATCGATGCGCCCATCATTTGATAGGCTATGGATTTCTTTTAACTTCTTAGCAAGTTTAATTAATGGAAACGGTGCTGCTGAGATAAGGATTTAGTCGATTTATGACCCCCTATCGAACCATACCAAGTAACGAAGAGCCAGTTTTTTCTGGTTTTCTGGGTTCATTGACCGTTTCCTCCTTTGATATATCCCTATTTTACTCGATTCTTCCACCGGTCTCCAGCGCACTCTTCTGCAAAACTGACTTGCTCCCGATTGACAGTGTTTATGAGTGGCAAAGTTGCTAAGTTTTAATCGATAAAATATCTTGGATAGATTTTACTTCTACTGGATAGATATCCTGTAGTTTTTTGATCAAATTAGATTCAATAAATTGCCATTGATCGCCTGGGGTATATCCACTAAATCTCGAACGACAAATATCAATTAATTTAGGCTGGATTTTATTCTCAATGAGAAAGGTGCTAAACTTCTCGATTCTTTCAAGAATTTCTGCTTGTGAAACTTTTAATGCTCGGTCTTTTTCGAGAAAAGATTCCATAATAGGCCGCTGCATATAAAAGTAAGATTTACCATTTTTCTCTTTCATCTTAGCGGTTCCACCTAGCTTAATCCGAGTCGGATCATAGGGGTTATTTAAGAAAGATTCATAGGTTTCTTTACTCACTTCTATTTCCCAAACTTCTCCCGCTTGGTTATCGCAAGAAAAATAGTCTAGATCGATATCCACAACTACAGTTTTTTCTTGATTGACAAGGGAATCTGTCGTCGTGATTAATTTATTTTTTAAAGGTTTTCTATCGAGATTAAAGAGTCCCGCCTTGTTGACATCTTCGGTTACAAATAAAATTTTTCCTTCCGCATTTAAGGAAAAAACGTGATTCATGACCTCGGTTTGTTCAGTATTATGGGTTTGTCTTAACCAGTAAAGTTCATTAAAAATCCCCTGATAAATACTGGGAATAATAAAATCTGCAATTCCTAATTCTGTATAAGTAAAGTTATAAATATTTTCTAAGTCACCATTGAGTGAGTTAAGAGAGTGGGATAGATTAGGAGTACCAAAGTCCGAATGTTCATCAACATGAAGTAAAAGGTTTTTGTTGGGCGGAATCCATCCGTTTAAGACAGCATAGTTCCAAATAAAAAATGCTTCGTGGTGTTCTTCCATGATTAACAAGGGAATAGCTGACATAGATTTCTCCTGTAATTAGATAATTATTCAGTTGACAGATTAGCTAAAATAACGGTCTGTGTCAAGACAGAAAAGTTCAGGTTTCTTCAGCTAATTTTTCCCACGTCTGAAGCCAGCGGCTCGTTGTAGTTGAGCAAATGAACGATTATAAGTAATAATAGCATTGATTAAATTGTTCTGAGCCCGAACTAAACGATTTCGTGCATCGAGTACTTCCGTTTGGGTATTAACCCCAAGATCAAAACGGATTTCGGCTGCTTGAAGTGCCTCTTCCGCTCGCTTGATACTTTGAGTAGCCGTCTCAATATTCCTTAATTGGGGTTGTAGCTGATAATAGGCCCTTTCTACTTCTAGGCGAATGTTATTCGCTGTTTCCGAATACTGCTGCTCGGCGATTGCCATCCCTGTGGCGGCTTGTTTCGCTCTAGAGGTTGCGGCTCCCCCGTCAAAAAAAAGCCAGTTAAAGTTTAAACCGAAAGCATAACCATCCTCAGTTCCCTTTGGGCTAAAGGGATTGGGATCTTCAGTGGCAAGGGATAATACATTATATTCAGCAAAAAGACTGAGGCTTGGTCTGATAGCAGCTAAGGCTAACTGTTGCTCGGCACCACTGCGTTGACGTTGGGCTAATCTTTGCTCTAGCTCCACGCGGTTTTTAAAAGCTAAGAGGATAGTTTCATCTAAAGGCAACTGCCATACTCCAGTTTGACTGACGGGATCAGCCGATGTCGGGGTTATCGAAGCAGGCAAATTCAAGATAGTTGCTAAATTTCGACTGGTTGTTTTTTGGATTGCTTGATTATTCCGCAGTTCCTGAATGGCATTATCTAAATCGACTTGAGCATTGAGTAAATCCAACTTAGTAGCTAAACCAACATTGAGCATTAATTCGATGCTTTCAAGTCTTTTGCTTCGGTCATTGACATCGTTCTGGAAAATCAACACCTGAGCATCAGCCTGTTGTAAATCGTAATAAGCAAGAGCTACATCTAGGATTAATTGATCTTCTATCTTCGTCACTTCCAATTCATTAATTCTTAGGGTTTCTTTGGCCGAGTTAATGTTAGCCTGTCTGCCAGGAGAATAGATTTTATAAGATAATGAGAGTTTTCCATCTACTGTTGTCGTGACAAAATTACTAATTTGGGAAATACTTTGTCGTGTCGATGCAATCTGATTCTGCTGTGACTGCAATGAAGTTTGAGCTTGTTGCAAATCCCTCGTTAAAAATTCTAGCTCAATGCTTTTTTGGATTTGGGTCTGTCCAGCTAATTGAGTTACGGCTGATTGCGGGACAAAAAAAGGACTTAGAGCTTCTATTTGTTGCGCTAAATCGGGAGCTATATCGGTGGGGGGGGAGGGTACAATAATGTTGTTAATTTGGTCTAATTCCTCTTGCTTGGCATTAACCCGCCCTTGCAGAAAATTAACAAGTGCTTGGCTATTTTGTAGCTGTGTTTCAAAACCATTGAGGGTGGCGATTTGCTGTTTTTCGTTTGCCTGAGCGGCAAGTTCACCACTAGCCGATAAAACCCGCGTTGCTGTTGTAGAAAATGATAAATTAGGATACAGAGCAGCCATAGCTTCTGCTAACCCGGCACGACTTGATTCTAATTGGAGGATGGCTATTTTTAATTGCTGATTGTTGCGCTTTGCTAGTTCGATTGCTTGTTCTAAAGTAATGGCTATTAAATGTTCTTGACTTTGCTTTATGTCTTGTTCAGTTGGCAAAAGCAAGGGGCTAGGGTTGGAATTTAGCTCGGAGGGAAAACTCTGATTTTGTTTCTCCATTGGAATTTCTACAATATCATTACTAATTTTTTTCGACTTTCTCTCAAGATAATTTTGTTTTTGATGCAATAGTTTTGGTTCAAAGTTAGTTTTTCTGCTGCTATTTTTAAGTGAATATACATCTGGAAATTGGCTTGAAAAACTTGTTTGTACAGGATTTGCTTCCGCAAATTCTACCTCTGTCAAACTCAAGATCAATATTGAAGAGTTGACTAAAATTTCTCTTAGCATCGTTTTTAGTTAATTGTTTTGGTTTTTCAACAGATATTATATCATGCGCCAATTCAAAAATGAAACGCATCAGCCTTAAGAGTTGATAGTGAACTACTCTGGCTCTTCGGGAATTGTTATGCAAATAATTAACTTAAAATAAAATTCGATGAGAGTACCTACGCCCAAAAGTAGCTGAAATCCATACAGGGAAGGACTTAAGGCACAAACAGGTTAATACCAAAAGATAGACAATTGAGT
>NZ_JAPZRB010000031.1:0-18140 GCF_027531105.1 Microcystis sp. LE18-22.4A | reverse complement strand
CTGGTTTGGAGAAATCATTAGTTATTTCGAGCGAAGGACAACGAATGGGGTGGTCGAGGGAATCAATAATAAACTTAAACTAATAAAACGGAGAGGCTATGGCTTGAGAAACTTTCGGAATTTTTGGGTTAGAAGTATGTTATCTTGGCATCTTGTCTGTTGATTTAGCATAAAGGGTAACGAAGAGCCATTTTTATTTGCCTGCAACCGTACAACAAGAAATTAATGCCAAACAAGATCAATCTTCAGAGACTCTTAATAAGCTGATCAATCAACAGAAATTAATTATCCTAAATATTAAATTAATCTCTCTAGCAAATAGTTTAAATGAACGTTTAGGCAAAGGTGAATCTGATGCCATTACTTTAGTAGCAACAGTGAGTAAACCAATTGCGAATATCTTTTTGAGTAACTTGTAACATAGTGCGATCGCCGATTTAGTAGATTGGGTTGAGGCACGAAACCCAAGATGATCAACTATTAATTTATTTGGTTGGTGTTGGGTTGCACTTTGTTTAACTACATTTTGGCAATAAAGAGGCGATTAGGGTTGATAAACGGCGAACGCTAATCTTGTAAGCTTTAAAAAGTGCTATCTAAAAAACTAAACAAACTATAATTAAAATTACTGCAAAAATTTAGAGAGTAAAGAAGGAAATATGACAGAAATAGTTTTTTTAGTGGAAGATGCACCGGAAGGGGGATATACAGCAAGGGCATTAGGCGAGTCTATTTTTACCGAAGCCGATGATTTACAATCTTTACGAGAAATGGTAAAAGATGCCGTTAATTGTCATTATGATGATAGGGAAAATCGCCCTAAAATTATTCGTTTACATATTGTTAGAGTGATTAATTTTTACTTTTTTCAAATAATGCTTCGTCAATTAGAAAATCAAGTTTTCCAGCTATGAAATCTTCCTCAATTTGTTTTTCCCATTGTTGATCGTCTAACTTATTAATCCAATTTCTTAAATACAAAAATTCATCAGAAGTAAGGCTTTCAATTTCCGCTTGAGTTAATTATAACTTTGTCATCTTAGTATCTTTCCACAACAATAGTTCAAATTTGAGTTTTATATTATCTTTTTTATGTAAAAATGGGGATTTGTGATCGCATTTGGCAGAATATTGAAAGTGCGATCACTTTTTTATCCGGTGCATTAACAAAGTATAATGCGCCTTATTTATTGTCTATTGATGAAATGATCCAAAGACGTTAATTTAAAAGATTGAGGCAAGGCAGTTTGTTGGGTTGGTTTTGTGTTAAAATTAAGCTGGAGTAAATTCTAATCCCCGATTAAAATTTCAACGGAACAATCACCATGAACTTTTATACCGTTATTCTGAGAAAAAGTGCAAATTATTGGGTTTCATTATGTCTTGAAAATGGATTAGTTGGACAAGGAGAAACTCAGGAAAAAGCTATTGAGAAACTAAAAGAAGCGATTGAATCTTTTTGGGAGATTTATCATGATCAAGCCAATATCTATACCAGTCCTATTCCTATAGACGAACTTCATGAATTTTTAACTGTGGGAGATTCTGAAACTCCCGAAACTTACGAACTCAGAAAAGTTTATGCCTAAAAATATTCCTTCTCTTAAACCCAAAGCACTAATCAAAATTCTTGAAAAAGGAGGCTGTCAATTTTATCGAGAAGGAAAAGGTGATCATCGTTTATATTGTAGAGTATTGTATAATCAACGTCGAATCGTTCCTATCGATATAGGTGCAAAAGAAATGTCCCCTGCTTATGTTTTACGAATTTTTAGACAATTTGGTTTTACAGATGAAGAAATAGAACATTTATTAAAATAGATGATTGAATACGTTTTTTTCAAACGAAGAAATTATCTATTTTATTACGCTTTATCTTAATTTTATTTCCAAAAGCTAAAATAAAGTGATAGCTACCTTTTTAAGGTACATTAACGCGATAGTAAAACCCTCGATTGCTTGTTATAAATTGATTTAATGATTAATTTTTACCCAGTCATCGCCGATAAATTAGCCTCCCTTAAAAACAGGTAAAGTGACTATCACCATTTTGCGTAATTTTTCACTCTGGTAATGAACTTTTGATTATGAAATGATCCAAAGACGTTAATTTAAAAGATTGAGGTCAGGGGAGTTTGTTGGGTTGGTCTTGTGTTAAAATTGGGTTAGAGCTAGTCTGAATCATTTATCCTGTACCATTTAACGGTGGAGAAGACTATGCTAAAAACCTTTAAAGCAATTTTGAAAAATAATACCCTTCAATGGCTTGATGAAACCCCTGAAATCAACTCCGAACATCCTGTTAATGTTTATATTACCTTATTAGAAGAAAATATCATTGGTGAAAATCGATCTAACGGTCAGAAAATGGCCAATGCTTTGAAAAAAATTGCTAACAATAATACTTTTACTGATGTTGATACCCAACAGTGGCAACAACAAAATGGCTGCGATCGCTCTCTTCCTAATCGGGATTAAATCATGTTATTGGATAGCAATATTATTATCTATGCCGCTCAATTAGAAAATGAGTTTCTCCGGGAGTTTATTGCAGAAAATTCTCCTTATATCTCTGCTTTATCCTATCTGGAAGTTTTAGGCTACCATCGGTTAACTCATCAGGATAAAGTCTATTTTGAAGAATTTTTTACAAGCAGTAACTTTAAAACAAATCAGAAAGATGTCCTTAGGAGATGCCATTATTGCGGGAACAGCTTTCGTTTATAATTTAACAATTGTAACTCGCAATATTGATGATTTTAATTGGCTTAGTAAATTAAATCTATTTAGGTGGAATAGGAAGATGAAATTTATCGGTAAACTAATAAATTATCATCACCTAAACCACTTTCTAGCCTAATTAATAAGGCCATTTCCAGTTAGTAATCTCGTCCTTATCGATACCATTGGTAAAAGCATAATCGAGATTATCGATAATAGCATTTTTCATTCGTTCTTTCACATGACCGGCAGCAGAACCTAATTTCGGCACGCGATCAATGACATCGATTACTAAATGAAAACGATCAACTTGGTTACGAATGGCTAATTCTAGGGGAGTATTAATATTCCCTTCTTCTTTGTAACCGCGCACATGAATACGTTCTTGATTACTGCGACGGTAGGTAAGTTTATGAATCAGCCAAGGATAACCGTGGAAATTAAAGATAATTGGCTTATCAGGGGTAAATAAACTATCAAAATCCCGTTCCGATAAACCGTGGGGGTGTTCACTTTCCGACTGTAATTTAAACAGATCAACCACGTTGATAAAGCGAACTTTTAAGTAAGGGAATTCTTCCCGCAGAATTGCCGTTGCTGCCAGCGATTCCTTAGTGATAATATCCCCACAGCAAGCCATAATTACATCCGGTTCATCGGGATTTATTCCATCATCATCGTTACTTGCCCAATCCCAAATACCGATACCTTTGGTGCAGTGTTTAATTGCTTCTTCAATGGTCAAGTATTGCAGGTGTTTCTGTTTATCAGCAACGATAATATTAGTGTAATCCTTGCTCTTGAGACAGTGATTAGCCACACTTAATAAACAGTTACCATCGGGGGGAAGATAAACCCGCACCACGTCGGCACTTTTATTGGTTACTAAATCGATAAAACCGGGGTCTTGGTGACTAAAACCATTGTGATCCTGCCGCCAAACCACCGAGGATAACAACAGATTCCAAGAGGAAACAGAAGCACGCCAAGGTACATGATTTTTGCAGATATCGAGCCATTTAGCGTGTTGGTTGAACATGGAATCGATAACGTGGGCAAAAGCCTCGTAGGAGTGAAATAAACCGTGACGACCGGATAATAAATAACCCTCTAACCAACCGACTAAAGTATGTTCACTCAGTATCTCCATCACCCGACCATCGGGAGATAATTGGCTACCATCTAAATCCTCCGGATAGGTATCGGCTAACCAAGCTTTTTTAGTCACTTCATAGAGAGCCGCTAAACGATTAGAAGCAGTTTCATCGGGACCAAAAACGCGAAAATTAGTCATATTATTTCGCATTACATCCCGCAAAAATACCCCCATCACTCCCGTGTTTTCCGCTTCCACCTGGCCCGGGTGGGTGACATCTACGGCATATTGACGAAAATCGGGCATTTTTAGGTCTTTACGCAGCAATCCGCCGTTAGCGTGCGGGTTAGCACTCATGCGACGATGACCCCTAGGAGCGAGTTCTTTAAATTCTGGCTTAAATTTACCCGTGGTATAGTCAAATAATTCCTCCGGGTTATAGCTTTTCATCCACTCCTCTAATTTTCTCAAGTGTTCGGGGTTTTCCTGCATGGCACCCATGGGGACTTGGTGAGCGCGCCAGAATCCTTCTACTTTATGACCATCAACGTTTTTCGGACCCGTCCAACCCTTGGGGGACCGGAGGATAATCATCGGCCAGGGGTAACGTTTAGCAATACCCGTGCTGCGAGCTTCCTGTTGATAGGAGCGAATCTGATTGATACAGTGTTCTAGGGTAGCGGCCATTTTTTGATGGCAGTGGAGCAGGTCTTCATCTTCCTTACATTCGACGATGTAGGGAGTGTAACCGTAACCGACAAAGAGACTTTCTAACTCGTGCGTCGAAATACGGGAGAGAATGGTGGGATTAGCGATTTTATAACCGTTTAAGTTTAAAATTGGCAGTACCGCACCATCGCGAATCGGGTTAAGGAATTTATTCGAGTGCCATGCGGTAGCAAGGGGACCGGTTTCAGCTTCCCCATCACCCACCACCACGGCCGTAATTAGGTCGGGATTGTCAAAAACAGAACCGTAGGCATGGGAAACACTATAACCCAGTTCGCCGCCCTCATGGATAGAACCGGGGGTTTCGGGGGTGACGTGACTGCCGATGTGACCGGGAAAAGAAAATTGTTTAAAGAATTTTTGTAATCCTTCCTCGTCTTCACTTTTATCGGGGTAAATTTCCGAATAGGTTCCTTCTAGATAAACCGGACCGAGTACCCCCGGCGCCCCATGGCCCGGACCGGCCATAAAAATCATATCGAGGTCGTATTTTTTGATTAAACGGTTGAGGTGAACGTAGGTAAAACTTAAGGCCGGACTCGCTCCCCAGTGACCGAGCAAACGATACTTAACGTGTTCGGGTTTAAGATGTTCTTTGAGCAGGGGATTATCGCGCAGATAAATCATACCTACAGCTAAATAGTTACAAGCGCGCCAATAGGCATGGGTTTTATAGAGTTCGTCTTGAGAAAGGGGATTTTGTTCTGTTAAGGGTCTTTCTGGTGCGGATACCATGAATATTTCTCCAATATCTATGAAGGATGAGATTAAGAGAGTTGATAGACAATTTCTCCAGATTATCGAGAGGGTTAACCCTCGGTCAGTTTTCAAACTGTAATCAAGAGTCTAACCTTTTGGGGCGCAAAAAACTATTAAAATAAGCTATATTTTGCCAATCCGGCCAGGAGAATTTATGTCAGTCGGGCGGGGTTTTTAAATGGCTTTTAAAGGCATATTAATATGTTCTTAACTTAGGTATCAATCATTCTCAGAAAGCTTTTAATGATTTTTTAATGTCGGCTTTTCCCAAAAGGCTATATAATCACATTCTCGTTGGTCGGCCAAGGCCTAATTAGGTTTTCTCGATGCCGGTGGCGAGGACGACTAGGGTAGCAAATTGATGATTTTTTATCTTGGAAGCACTGAAACTTAAAATCTTTCTATACTTCATCTAGCGATCAACAAAAGCTGATTAGCATATAAGGGATTCTCTACAGGCTAATCAATTCTCGGATTGTTTTTTCTTGATCGTGCCTAAGCTTATCGCAGCTGCAAAGGAGTTTTTTTCATGACAAAAGTAAGAGTCGCCATCAACGGATTCGGTCGTATCGGTCGCCTCGTTTTTAGGGCGGGTATCCAAAATCCTGATTTCGAGTTTGTTGGTATTAATGATCTCGTCCCCCCCGATAATATTGCCTATCTGCTCAAATACGACTCCACCCACGGACGTTTTCAGGGTACGGTAGAAGCAAAAGAAGATGGCATCGTCGTCGATGGTAAGTTTATCCCCTGTTACTCGATTAAAGACCCCGCCCAACTGCCCTGGGGTGCAACCGGGGCCGATTATGTGGTCGAGTCCACCGGTTTATTTACCACCGCCGAAGGGGCCGGAAAACACCTAGAAGCAGGGGCCAAACGAGTGGTTATCTCCGCACCCACCAAAGATCCCGACAAAATTCGTACTATTGTACTAGGTGTTAACGATAATGAGTACGATCCCGCTAAGGATCTGATCGTCTCTAACGCTAGTTGTACCACCAATTGTTTAGCCCCGATCACCAAAGTTATTAACGATAACTTCGGACTAGCGGAAGGATTAATGACCACGGTACACTCGATGACCGCCACTCAACCCACCGTGGATGGTCCATCGAAAAAAGATTGGCGCGGTGGTCGCGGCGCTGGTCAAAATATTATCCCCTCCTCCACGGGAGCAGCCAAAGCAGTAACCCTAGTTATTCCTTCCCTAAAAGGCAAATTAACCGGTATGGCCTTCCGTGTGCCAACTCCCAACGTTTCGGCGGTGGATTTAACCTTTAAAACCGAAAAAGCCACCAGTTACGAGGAAATCTGCGCCGCTATGAAAGCCGCCAGCGAAGGACCGATGAAAGGTATCCTCGGTTATACCGATGAGGAAGTGGTATCGAGTGACTTTATCACCGACCCCCATTCCAGTATCTTTGATGCTAAAGCTGGCATTCAACTTAATGCCAATTTCTTTAAGGTCGTCTCTTGGTACGATAACGAGTGGGGTTACTCCTGCCGGATGTTAGACCTGATGAAAATGATGGCAGCTAAGGAAGCAACCCTAGTAACAGCCTAAATCAGTGATCAGTGATCAGTTTACTGATCACTGATCACTGATAACTGATAAGATGAATCCAAAATTTAAAGATATTACCGCTTGGGAACAGGCACAATTATTAATGCAACCGGCATTTATTCGGGTGCTGGATAATCTGCGTAAACAGTTAGAAAATTCCCTCTGGAAAGGAACTTATACAGAAATTCAAGATCCCTATCCCAGTTATCTGCTCTGTTTGACTTATCTCGATCGCTCCGTTACTGTAAATATTTGGGAACTTTGTTTTCAAGTCTGTTTTCTCGATTATCCCACCGATGAGGGAGAGAGCGTCACCATCGATACCAGTCTCCTCGACCCCACCGGTGAACTAGATTGGCAGAGTTTGGAAACGAAAACCGAGCGCATTATTAACCGATTATTCGCTAATTTACCCCAATGAAAGCAGCGTTAGAAACGATCAAGGCAGAGTATGCCGCTAATTTTCTGAAAAATTACAGTAATGATCCCCAAAGTTTAGCATCCCAAACAATTTTAATCGATCGCTCCGATTGGGGTTTATTAGAATTAAAAGGCCAGGACCGACTGCGTTTTCTCCACAATCAAACCAGTAACGCGATCGATCGCCTGAAACCGGGTCAGGGTTGTGAGACAATTTTCCTTAACTCTACCGGTCGTACCCTCGATTTTGTCACAGTTTACGCCGGCGATGATTCCCTCCTCATCCTCGTTTCTCCCCAACGTCGTCAATTTTTACTGGAATTGATCGATCGCTATATTTTCCCCTTCGATAAAGTGGAAATTAGCGACTTAACCGATAATTTTGGCATTGTCACCCTAATCGGTGCTGAAAGCGGGCAATACCTGCAAAAAATCGCCATTCCAGAGCAGATTTTAACGGGGGTGCAGCATAGTCATTATCTCCTTTCTCAACCCGCCCTGAGACTGGCCGTCGGTACCGGCTTAGACCTACCCGGATATACTTTAATCGTTGCCGCCGCCGAAGCCGGTCCCCTCTGGGAAAATTTAATTAAAAATGGCGTTACTCCCGCCGATGAGCAGGTGTGGGAATACCTGAGAATCCATCAAGGCCGACCGGCAGTCGATCGAGAATTAACGGAAGATTATAACCCTTTAGAGGCCGGTTTATGGCGAGCGATCGTTTTTGATAAGGGTTGTTATATTGGTCAAGAAACTATCGCCCGTCTCAACACCTATAAAGGCGTAAAACAAAGACTTTGGGGCATAAAACTCAGCCAACCCGTCCCCAGCAATACCCCGATTATTTTAGAAGCGCAAAAAGTCGGTTTACTCACCAGTGTGCTGGAGGATTTTGGCTTGGGTTATGTGAAAACAAAAGCGGGAGGAGAGGGTTTGAAAGTACAAATCGGCGAGGCAACAGGAGAATTAATCCCTTTACCCTTCCTCTCTCACGAATACCCCTTTCAGTGAACAGTAAACAGTAATCAGTAATCAGTAATCAGTAATCAGTGACCAATCACTAATCAATGATAACTGATAACTCACATCTTATAAGTAGTTGTGCAAAATTAATTTATTGGTTAGGATAGGCAAAAGGCAGGAGGCAAAAGGCAAAAGCTTTATCGAAATGTTTAATTAATTTTGCTTAGATACTTAACTAATAACTAATAACTAATAACTAATAACTGATAACTGATAACTGATAACTGATAACTGATAACTGATAACTGATAACTGATAACTGATAACTGATAACTGATAACTGATAACTGATAACTGATAACTGATAACTGATAACTGATAACTGATAACTGATAACTGAAAAACCCCCTAACCCCAGCGACTAGCAATGGGCATTCGCCAACCAGTGCCAAAAGCGCGATCGCTAATTTTTAGACCCGGGGGGGCTTGTTTGCGCTTAAATTCGGCATTTTTAACTAATTTAATCACTTTCTGCACAATTTCTGCCTCAAAGCCAGCGGCGATAATTTGTTCGGCGGATTGATGGCGATCGATTAATAGTGCTAAAATAGCATCTAAAATCTCGTAGGGAGGTAAAGAATCTTGATCCTTCTGATTGGGTTTTAATTCAGCACTAGGAGCTTTATTAATCACATTGAGGGGAATAATTTCCCCGTGCCGATTTAACCAGCGACAGAGGGAATAAACCCTGGTTTTCGGCACATCAGCAATCACTGCTAAACCACCATTCATATCACCGTAAAGGGTGCAATATCCCACCGCCATTTCTGATTTATTGCCAGTGGATAATAGTAAATGACCGAATTTATTAGAGAGAGCCATCAATAAATTACCGCGAATGCGTGACTGAAGATTTTCTTCGGCAATACCAAAATCAGTCCCAGCGAAAAGACCATCTAAAAGTTGATCATAAGCGGTCATAATTTCTTGAATTGCTAACTTCTCACTTTTGATACCTAAATTATTAACTAAAGCCACTGCATCGCTAATGGAATGGTCGGAACTATAGGGAGAAGGCATCATCACAGCGAGAACATTTTCTTTACCTAATGCGTCGCTGGCAATAGCGGCAACTAAACTGGAATCAATGCCACCACTCAAGCCGAAAATTACCCGTTTAAAACCGCATTTCTGCACATAATCTCGCACTCCTAAGACTAAGGCTCGATAAATTTCCTCATCTTCATTGACAGGTAAAGGATGAATAACTGCGGGTAACAAATCTTGATTAAACTCGATTAATTCTAGGCTAGAAGTAAATGCTTGGGCGCGATAAATCACTTCTCCTTGTCTGTTAAAAGCCACGCTGTCACCATCAAAAATTAAATCATCATTACCTCCCACTTGATTGACATAAACTATAGGTAAATTATATCTAGTGGCACTATGGGATAATAAAGATTCTCGCAATTTTTGCTTACCGACACTATAGGGAGAAGCGGAAAGATTAACGATTAAATCCACTCCTAAATTAGCTAAATCGGCGATGGGATTAACCGCGTATTGACGCTGACCCCAAAATTGTTCATCATTCCAAACATCTTCACAGATAGTTACACCGATTTTTACATTATTTTCTGTTAGTTGAAAATATTGACTTTCTTTCCCAGAAGCAAAGTAACGATCCTCATCAAAAACATCGTAGGTAGGCAATAAACGTTTAGTAAAAATTTGTTTAATTTCTTGACTTTTTAACAAAGCTATGCTATTGAATAACGGCTTTTCTCCTCTGACCGTTGCCGAGGGATTTTTTTCGACAAAACCGACTAAGACGGCTAATTTTTCTGGTAATTGTTGGGACAATAATTGCAATTGTTGAGACATTTTCTCCACAAAACCCAGATTTAATAATAAGTCTCTGGGAGGATAACCACAGAGGGATAATTCCGGGGTTAAAAGTAATTCTGCTCCCTGATTAAATGCCGTTTGAGCAGCCTCTAAAATTCTTTGGGCATTTCCTTCGATATCTCCAACAATGGGATTTAATTGAGCGATAGCAATTCTCATATTTTTTCCTATTTAAACAAAAACTAACGGTTGCTCTTTAAAGGGAGCAAAAGCTTTTTCATCAAAGCGATATAAACTAGCCGGACGACCGGCACCACGAGAGACTTTTAAACCCATATCCTTGAGAAATCCTAATTTCAATAGCCGATTTCTGAAGTTAGAATAATCACTAAAATTTTTACCTAAAATTGTCTCATAAAATTGATAAAGATCATTTAAAGTAAATAATTCTGGTAAAACCTCAAAAGCGACGGGACTATATTCTACTTTATTGCGTAATCTTCGCCAGCCATATTCCAAAATTTGACCGTGATTAAAGGCTAAATCTGGCACTTTATCAATCATATACCAAGTGATATTATGATCCTGTTCAGTGATTAATTTTGCTTCTTCAAACCGCACTAAAGCGAAGTAACTCACCGATAGATAACGTTTCCCAAAACTCGCGGCCGCTGCTGGGGTATCTCCCTCTGGACTGCCAAAAGTATATAACTGTTCCAGATAGAGATTATTGACGCTAATTTTCTCGGCTAAAATTCGATAGGCTGCCGTTTCCAGTGATTCCCCATTTCTCACTAAAGTCCCGGGTAAACTCCAGTAATTACTAAAGGGTTCTTCCCGTCTTTTAATCAGAAGCACTAGCAGCCGATTTAATTGGGTATCAACGGAAAAGATCACGTTATCAACTCCGACTTTAAAATCAGCTAGAGATTTATTAACTAGGGTCTTTTGCGGTTTCATGCGTAAAGTTTTTGACCTTCGATATAATCTTTAATCGGTGCAGGAACAGCCTGTTTATCGCCTTTTTCTCGATAATCTGTTGAGGATACAGCCGGAGCAAATACATCGGCAATCAGACAATCACCCCCTAATGTTTGCAGTTGTTCAATATCATCTTGGTTAATAGGATATCCTGGACGAGGAATCACGAGAATTTTGACTTTTTCTAGTAATTCTCGGCTACGATACCAGTGCCTAATTTGTCCAGCTAAATCAGAACCGATGACTAGGGTATATTCCTCCTGTTCTCCCCAAATTGCTTGCGCTTTTTCCACACTAATTAAGCTCCGTCGATCGCTTAATTCTCGTCGCAGTTGTATATTATCCCTTGGGGGTTGAATATCCCGGATGAGCAAATTTAACATCCTCAGACGATGTTCGAGACTGGTTTGATGATTTTTAAAGGGATTATCGGCGGCCCAAACTGCAACAATATCGTACTGTTCCGATAACCATTTTAGTATGGCTTGATGACCGGCAGTAGGAGGATCGGCACTGGTTCCAAAAAGGGCAATTTTAAGCATAGGATTCAATTGCTTGCTCACTGAGGGATTGGTTTAACTCTGCTCAAGCTTGGCAAAGATTAACTTCTCCCCATTATAGTTGATTTTACCAAAATAGGGCAAGAGGATCAGTGATCTCCTGCAAAAGTAAGTTATCGAGCCGCTATCGGGTCAAAATATCTAAAACCTCGGATAAATTTGACATAATCTTAGGTTTTATGAATAGGATAGTTATCTCTTATCTTTTGTCTGCTATCGCCGTTCATTCTTTTTTCGGTGATATTTTAAGTTTTGCTGTAAATTTGACTCCAAACTCCATTCCTAACTCTAATTCAGCCTCCCATTCGAGATTCCGTTTTTTGCAAGCATTATTAAACTCATCATGAACTTTATCAATCAACTGGCTTAAGTCATCAATTGCCTGCTCAGGATCGATGAAGAGTGGAGCTAAAATCACGGACTCATCTTCACTTTCGCCAGATTTTTCAGTATTTCGACTCAGATCATCTCGTTGTACAACAACAATTTTAGGTTCTAAGGAAACAATTTTGAGTTTTTGAGTTGGCTGGAGATTATCAGACATTTAATCTTTCCTAAATCTTGATGAATAATAGAGGAAACCACGTTAAAGCGAAATAAATAGCTTTTCTAGTTTAAGAGTTTTTTGAGGATAATCAATGATTACCTTTAATTCTTTGAGAATGTCCCCTCCTAACATCCCATCAATATAGTATTTCGAGAATACTCCCGGAAGAGAGCCAAAAAAAACTTCTGTTTCACTAAACAAAATAGAACCTATTTCCAGTCTATCAAGCCTAGCAGTCCTATACCGAGAACTACCCGTTACACCACTTCCCCGAGCAGATGATTGAGATGTCGGTAAATCTAGAAAGTCTAATAAATCTGGATGAAAGACAGTCACCTGTGACCCCGTATCTAGTAGGACATTAACCGTTCTTCGGTTGTCGTTAAACTCAACAGTGACTGGAATCACCCACATAGACAATCTCTCAAGATTGTGGTCTCCCTCAAATGTATGTTCAACGACAATGACGGCCATGTAGATTAAGGATGATGGAGTAAGGATAAAAGCTGTAGCGTTGATAGCCAAGACTCATTATCAACTTTAAGCAACTTTACTTCCGTCAACAAGACCTGTATAAAACAAATATAAGTCTCCCTTCAAATGTTTAGTCTCTTGTATCAGCTTACTTTTATCGTCTGAATACCCAATAACCTTACCTTTCTCTGGCCAGCCATATTTGTCGCGACCAGTGATCTCTACGACCACCCATTGATCGGGGTAATAGGATGAGACATCGGCTATACTCAAATCTTCTGTTTTGTGGCTAAGTGTCTTCATGGCTAAGGTGGCAGTTGATTTGATCAGGATCTTTATAGATTCATAGATTCGCAATAGTCATCGGATGAATTGCTTCTGGCAACCGTCCTGCATATAACGGTACAGACACTCCAGATTGTTAACCGAGTCTTGAAAGCCCTGTGCTACAAAGGGTTGAAATGTTGAGAAAGATGTGACTAATCGACAGTAGTTGGGAGGATTTTCGATCTTAAGGTAATCAACATATCTATATTTGTAGTCACCGATACTTGCTTAGAGGGGATTGCAATAACAACCAAAAAGTTATTTTGCTACTAGGATTACATGAGACAAAAGAGAAATCAACCAATAATTATTGGTTATTGCAAAACCCCAAATTTGGTAGGGGTTGGTTTCCCAACTGGGTGCTTGCTTTGGAAATAGAGACAAGATGTCAACCAACAATTGTTGCAATGTTTAACCAACAATTGTTGCTATCATTAAACAATAATTGTTGGTACTCCATTTCAAAATATGCTAACTAGCTCGAAAATACAGCCATGAAGACGCTCTCGTCAATGCCCCAAAACCTATCCGATGCCGAAAGGCAAGCAAGCAACTGTGGTTTGTATATTTCCAAGCTACAAGCTTTGTTGGCAGAAATCGAACCCCCATCTGAAAAATACAAAATGCTCCTGTCACTGTGTGATGCCCAAAAGCAGGCAAGAAACTGTGGTTTGGATATACCCAAGCTAGAAGCTTTGTTGGCAGAAATCGAACCCCTATCTGAAAAATACAAAATTATTTTCTATCTGGCGGCTGCAGGTCTTTTTTCTGCGGATGACCTGGCTAAAATGTTCAATCATAGCAGCGGCAAAAATCTAAACGCAGATTTCAACAAAAATCTAGGATCCCATCTTAAGGATTACCTTGAGTTAGATGACAGTGATCGTCTGGGAATTACTTCCCTAAGAAGGATTCTCTTTAAAAAGGGCTATCTTGTTGACATTAATGACGATGAATTAGTGAGAGTTTTGCCAACACGCTACGCTGAAAATTCTCAATTAGAGCAGTCTTTTACTGTCAGACACAATTAGTGCGGATGAGAAGACCACCAATCAAGGAGATTGATTTAAAAATGGAAAACACAGAGTTATTGTGCGAGATACCAACATCGGTCACTCCCCGTGCTGACATTATTAATGATTTGTTAGCTCAACTAGACAATGAACAGGATAGCGATATCCGTGCTGAAATCATAAGGAAATTAGGGGAATATCCTGAGCCTCAAGTGATTAAAAAACTTTGGGATTTGAGAAATAATCTCGAAAACGAATCTGATGATTTTGTGCAGTACGAAATCAAGCTTAGTTTGCATAAAGTGACTAATCATCCTAGTATAAATATTGATTTTTTTCTGGATAACTTAGAGGTATTCCAATCAAAAGATAACAATTCTCAAGCTCCAAAAGTCTTAATTGACGCTGATCTAATTGAAGAGTTTTTATTACGAAATCAGACGACTCTTAACAGTGAAGCTACTAGGGTTATGGGACTTGTTTTAGAGGGGAAAATTAATCCTTACATTGGGGAAATGGGATTAATCAAAATTTGGCATAATATCAAAAATCTGAAATCTCAAGAATATGCCAATCTTTTGATCATTGAACTTCTGAGTAAGATTAACGTCGGTCAAGTTAACTTGAAAGACATTGACCTAGAAAAATATCCCAACGCCAATTTGAAAACGGCAATTCAAGTTGAGATTGCCAGAAAGTATAGCCTAGCAGGTATTATCACCATCAGAGATCGAGAATTCATTGCCAGTGGATATCCTTTTGTGGGGTCCCCTTCCCTATTCTTACAGTTTTTAGGGAAAGATACCTCGCCAGCTTCTATCGAAAGAACTCTCAAAAATCTCGGTAAAGCGGCAATGGAACATGAAAAAGAAAAACTCAATCAGCTTGTAGAAAACGAGCCTCAACAAAACTTATTCTTTGAAGATAATCTTTTGCTTTTTCAAGGCTGGAAAATTGAGAACTTTGAAATTCTTTGTGCTAATAACAATTTAACTGCTGCGACAGTTATCCTATGTAATACAAAAACTCAAAAACGTTACACTGAATCGGCCTTTAAAAAAGGTTTATCAGATGCACTTTT
The DNA here is from genome assembly GCF_027531105.1 of Microcystis sp. LE18-22.4A. Lineage (NCBI taxonomy): Bacteria > Bacillati > Cyanobacteriota > Cyanophyceae > Chroococcales > Microcystaceae > Microcystis > Microcystis sp. LE18-22.4A. Next base: position 3,057 of record NZ_JAPZRB010000031.1, on the reverse strand, counting down.
TACTGCTTTTAATGAGGCTCTAGCTCATTTAGTTGAGGTTAAACATACCCTTAAATCTATCTATGTGGCTAACTTGACATCGGGTCAAAAAGGATACGTAACTGTCAAGGCGGTGGTTGAGTATGATGGTAAAGAAGTTATTACCATCCACACCCATGAAAATATTCTCAAGGCTTATTTTTTCGCCTACGTCAAAGCGATGATTGCCGTTTATGCACCCAAGGAATATCACCCCGATATTCATCGCACGGAAGAATTGACATATTTGCACAAAATTGGCGAACGAGATTTTCGGGGACTGAATTTCAGCCAAGTCAATTTAATGGATGGTGAGGCCAATCTTTCCGACGCAAAATTAATGGGATGTAACTTCAGTCAGGCTAATCTTTCGAGGGTTAATTTAACTAATGCTGATTTAACAGGAGCCGATTTAAGTCATGCCAATTTGAGCAAAGCTAATCTAACGGGAGCCAATTTGAGTAAAGCTAATCTAACGGGAGCTAACTTGACCGATGTTAAATTAGATGAAAATAATCTAACCCTCCTTGATGGCACAATTTTGACTAACACAATTATGCCTGAAATTAACATTGAAATTAGCGGCGAATCCCGTTTAGAAAAGGTTGGTCAACTACTCAAACACATTGATCCTAAAAGTCAATCTCGAATCTTGGCTGTTCACTCCATGACAGATTCCATCTGGTGGGATAATCCCCTTGGTCAAAAATTCTGGGAAGTTAACGAAGAACTAATCAAAAGGGAGATTTCTATTCAACGAGTCTTTATTCTTCCTGAAGCTCCGACTCCAAAGCATTTACAAGTGATTCAGGAACAACTTAACTCTGGCATAGAAGTTGCTTGTATTTGTCAGGAAAAAGCCAAAGATATTGAAGGCTATCGTTGGGATGATACCAACCTATTGATTAGCGAAAACTTATCTGTTCCCAGAAATTCTTTTACAGCGAGAAGAATTATGCATGGTCAAACAGAAACACATTATATTTCCTATCAAACAAGAGTTGTCGAGACAGATAAAAGTATCTTTAATGCTCTATGGGAAAAATCCGAAAAACTCTCTACTCAAGCTAATATTCAGGAACAATTAGCAAACCTGAATACCTGACTTTCTTTCCATCTTTAACTTTTCAGGTTTACCAATTCCTTAAAAAGGATGCCGTTGAACTTTCTGAATCAGCCTAATGATTTTTAAAGTCTGCTTACGGTCATCCTCAACCCACCAAGCCAAATCTTCAAAAGCCAACCGATCAAATTCCAAGCTTTTAGCCATTTTTATCGGATAAACATTGAATACTGGCTTGGCTCATTTTTCCCGAATTTTATTGTTTTATTAATTGATGCTCACAATGCGATCGCTCTTTCTATTCTATTTTGATAAAAAGCGATCGCTAAAAAGAAATTTCTCGGTCGTTTGTCACACAATCCTGAAGATATAAATCAATTAGTTCCTGATAAGAAATTCCTTTTTCTTTTGCTTTTTTTTCAAAGAAATCAATGACATCAATCCTTAAAGGTAAAGTGACCTGCCGCTTGAGTTGTTGAGCAAAAGGATTAGGACGACTTTTCATATTAGCGAGATCATACTCTGATTTCATAAACAATAACCTCGATGAGGACAGTATAGTATTTTGGTTAAATTTAACGACTCAATTATAGTACATACAATCAAATTAACGATAGTTTGCTCTTAAAAAATTTTTCTCTCTCACCTCAGAAAAACTGCGATCGCCGTTCTAATTCTATTTTGATAAAAAGCGATCGCTTCCCCACAATCCCTAAAAAATAACCATAAAATTAATTAATAGAATATCGGAGAAAGACAAAGATGATTATCGCTCAAGAAAAACCAACTATTGCGACAGTCACCAAAACCCCTGTCACTTTGGAAGCATATCGGGCGATCGCTGAAACTTCTCAGGAACGTTATGAATATTGCCATGGAGAAATGATTCTTATGCCTGGAGGAACCGCAACCCACAGCGCAATTGCGATCAATATCTCGGTTTTTTTGGGATTTTTATTGAGAGATAGGGATTTTCGTCTCTATAACAGCGATCTGCGGCTGTGGATTCCTGAATATAATTGTGGAACCTATACCGATCTCATGGTTGTTAACCATGAACCGGAATTTAACGGCGATCGCAAAGACGAAATTCTTAATCCTTTATTTATTGTGGAGGTGCTTTCCCCCGCCACAGAAGCCTATGATCGAGGTGATAAATTTAGAAAATATCGTTCCCTGCCAAGTTTTTGTGAATACCTGCTCGTTAGTCAAACTGAACCCTACATTGAGCAATATTTCAGACTCGCACAGAGCGATCGCTGGCAACTACAAACCTACGATCAACTTAGTCAAATAATCCCTCTGGAGAGTTTAAACGTTGAACTTCCCTTGCTAGAAATTTATCGTCGTGTTAGTTTTGCCGCAGCCTCATAAATCCCTTAATCCGATTAATAACCTTTCTATTTTGTTTGCATAAAAAGCGATCGCCCCACAGTAAAGAAGCGGTGAGGATTAGTTCTAATGAACTACTCTGGATAGTTAGGCAGAGAATGATATTGAAAAATGCCAAAGATACTGCCGACACTGCCAATACTAAGAATACTGCCAACACTGCCAATACTGAGAATACTGCCGACACTGCCAATACTGAGCATACTGCCGATACTAACCAGACTTAAAATGCTGCTGGCACTAGCGAGACTTAAAATACTGCCGGCACTGCCTAAACTCAAGATACAGCGATAACTAGCTTTGCTCAGATAATTAAGACCGGAAATCATTTTAAATCGGGGAAAGATTGGGGAATAGTTAGGGAAGTATTTTGCCAAACCTGTTTTGACACTCCCCGCTCTAAAGAGACGGGGATTCTTGGTTCACAGAGATTACTTGCTTAAACAGAATTGCTTCTGAAAAAGTAGAGGTATTCTCTCCCCAAGCGTTTATTGGATCGAGCCCAAAGGTTCCGGTATGCCCTACCGTACTTAGTCCCCTTTTAAGGATGTTGATTGCGGCGTTTTCATCCCTATCCAAAACAC
>NZ_JAPZRB010000552.1:0-18390 GCF_027531105.1 Microcystis sp. LE18-22.4A | reverse complement strand
GTTTTTAGACTTTTTTTCCCTCAAAAACTGCCGGCTCTTCTCGACTTTGTGTGATAATTTTTGCTTATGGAATCGTGAAAGGCTTACTGGGCAAGACTTTTAGGACTATTTTGCGGATATTCTATCAGTATAGACCTCGTTTCCACACAGAAACCAGAAGAGCCAACTGCCGACCATTGGAATGATTGGGGGGAAAATTCCTGGACTTTTTCCCTGAAAATGGGTAAAACCCCACACCCCACACCCCACACCCCACACCCTACCCCCACGAAAAACTTTTTGCCGCAAACCCTACTTGAACAATCCGAGTCTCCCCAAAAGGAAAACTTCGTACCTCACCATTAAGATAACTGCTGTATCCAGTTTTCTTACCCAGTGTCCGTCAACTGGGAGGAATGCCGATAGCTGGTTAAAACCAGTAAGACAGGGCGGAGAGAGTAACTAAAGACCATTTTTTTGGTAAGATCAAAGCTAAACTAACCATCACGCCCTCTTGAGGAAAGATTTATTTATGAGCGATATAGGGTTTATTTTGACGATAATCAACAATTTCCTGCAAATTTACTCGGTAATCTTAATTGTTAGGGTTTTACTGACTTGGTTCCAAAATGCCGGTTGGGCCTATCAGATTATGTCTTTTCTCAGTCCGATTACCGATCCCTATTTAAACCTCTTTCGCTCGATTATCCCACCCCTAGGCGGGATGGACTTTTCCCCGATCCTCGCTTTCCTGCTGCTCAACGTTGTTCAGAGTGTCGTAGCCACAGGGGCCAGCAGTCTGGTCAGTAGCAGTTTCTAAATCCGCGGATCCACGCTGCTGGTAAAACCGGAAGCTTTGAATTTTTCCAGTCGCAAAGGGGTTGGTTGATTGGTAGAAACAGAAATTCTGATCTCGAAATCACTAATCCCCGGCGGCACTTCTGGAATTGCCCCGACTCGGCTACGATTTTGTAAAGCCGGTTCCCCGTTAGCATCGTAAATCCGACCAAAAACATCGGCATCATAGACGGTTTTGCCGGAATTATTTTTAGCTTTGCCGGTGATTAAAAAACAATTAGCCGGAAAACTGGTTCCCCCACTGGTGACACTCCCCTCGGCTAATTCGGGGGGACAGTCTTTGTAAGATACATCTAATAGTTGAATTGGGGTCAAAGCTTGAGCAATAGGGATGATAAGCCAGCTAGACAGCCAGAAAAGAACAGAAAGGAGCAAAACGGTGAGCGAGCGTGGTGTCATAGATGAGTGATTTTACGGTATGATTTCCCCAATACTTAGATTATCGTGGATCGTCACCCTTTGAAATCAGCTTTTTTAGGACTCTCATGGGAATGGATTCCCACAGACGCTCCCGATAGTTGCGACGGGTTTACCTGTGAGGTAATAGGTGTAGGGCTAATTCATGAATTAGCCCTACAATAGGCGTTGTCAAATTGAAAGATGCTCCGAATCAGCACCGGAACTGAAATTACTTTGATAGCAAGGATTGCATTGCATCTTTACCTATTCTGATCTGACAACGCCGTAAATGAAAGTGAGGATGATTCCCCCCTGTTAGTTGCCGTATTCGCTTTCAAAACGGTGAAGAATGGGAAATACAAGCAATATATCAGTGGAATCGCCCTAATTGGCGTTTTCTGACCTGAAGGAAGATCACTGCTCGGTTATCGGCTAAAATTTAAGATATGTAAAGAAGGGAGATAAATTTTATGGCCGCTAATGTTGAGATCTATACTTGGAGTTCCTGTCCTTTCTGTATCCGCGCTAAAGCATTACTCAAGAAAAAAGGGGTGGAGTTTACCGAATATTGTATCGATGGTGATGAAAGAGCGCGAGCCAAAATGTCCGATCGAGCTAATGGTCGTACAAGTGTACCACAAATCTTTATAAACGATCAACACATCGGGGGCTGCGATGACATCTATGCTTTAGATAGAAGTGGTGGTTTAGCTCCCCTGTTGCAGAATTAAGGATAAAAACTATTAATGAAACTAGCCTTTATTATCGATCCGATCGAGTATTTAGATCCGGGCCATGATACCAGTGTAGCTATCATGGAAGCGTCCCAATTATTAGGCCATGAAGTCTGGATGACTTCCATCACGGATCTCAGTGCGATTGCGGGAAAAGCTTGGGCAAAACTAACTAAAATTGAACTGGTTCCCGTGGAGTTAAAAGATAATCATTGGGTGGCTGTATCTCAATGGTATCAAAGACAAGAGACAGTTTTTACCTGCCTAGAAAACTTCGATTTTGTCTGGATGCGAAAAGACCCACCCGTGACGATTGCCTATCTTTATGCCACCTATTTATTAGACCTGATCGACCCCCAAAAAACCCAAGTAATTAACTCAACTAGGGGTTTACGCCATGCCAACGAAAAGTTATATACTATTCACTTTGCTCAGGTAATGCCCGCCACAATTGTTTCCCAAGATAAAGCGACAATTAGGGAATTTGTCAACCAAAAAGGGGCGGCAGTTATGAAACCTTTGGGGGGCAAAGCAGGGGAGGGAATTTTATTTCTTAGTCCCGAAGATCGCAATCTCAATTCAATGATTGAAATTAGCACAAAATGGGGACAAGAACCGGTAATGATTCAAGATTATTTACCAGCTGCCCAAGAAGGAGATAAACGCATTATTGTCCTCAATGGTGAACCCATCGGGGCAGTTAATCGCATTCCCACCGGTTCAGAATTTCGCGGTAATATGGCGGTGGGTGGACGAGTGGCAAAAACAGAAATCAGCGATCGAGAATTAGAAATCTGTGCCACTTTAGCCCCAAAATTACGAGAAGATGGCCTATATTTTGTCGGATTAGATGTGATTGGTGGCTACCTCACCGAAGTTAATGTCACCAGTCCCACCGGCATTCGCGAGATCGATCGATTAAACAATGTTAGTTTAGCTCAACAGGTAATTCAATGGCTAGAAAATTTTGCTTGTGCCAAGGCTCGGCCTTGACACACAATATTTAAGGCTCTTTATTAAAATATCCTTCAGGTAGAACCTGAATAAAGGGTTCCCAAGTAGAACCTGGGAACGAGATAAGAACTCAAATCTGATAACTGATAACTGATAACTGATAACTTACCCACTGATAACTGATAACTGATAACTGATAACTGTAAAAAAATGAATGCTTTATCAATACCGACGTGGATAGTTCATGTATCGAGTGTCGTAGAATGGATAGCGGCGATCTGGTTAGTGTGGACCTATGGCGACATCAGTAGCGATCGATCGTGGCGAATGTTATCTTGGGGAATGTTACCCGCTTTAATTGGGGCCATGTGTGCCTGTACATGGCATTTTTTTGATAATATCAGTGCCTTATCCTGGTTAGTCACCCTACAGGCAGCCATGACTGTCTTAGGAAATTTTACCCTCTGTGCTGCCGGTTGGTGGCTGTGGCGTTCCAGTAAAATTAGCGTTAACAATGAATAAAGACAGTTTATTTGCCATCTCCCTGTTTCCCTATCTGGGGTTTCTTTGGTTTGTCACTCGTTCGGGAAAAATGCCCCGTTTAGCCCTAATTGGCTTTTATGTGCTGTTAATCTTCGTTTTTATCACCATTCCTGCCGGTATCTACGCCAAAATCCACTATGGTCAAGAATTAGCTAACGTCGATTGGTTACACGGCAGCGCCGAATTTTTCCTCACCCTCTCCAATATTCTCGTCGTCTTAGGTTTTCGTCAGGCAATTTTAGCGAAAAAGGAAACAGAGAAAGGGGAACAGGGATAAGGGGTGTGGGGTGTGGGGTGTGGGGTGTGGGGAAGTGGGAATTGGGGTGTAGGGTGTAGGGTGTAGGGTGTGGGAAGTGGGGAAGTGGGGAAGTGGGGAAGTGGGGTGTGGGGAGAATAAATAACAATAATCTCCTGAATACTGACTCCTGAATACTGTCTCCTGTCTCCTGTCTCCTATCTCCTGTCTCCTGTCTCCTATCTCCTGATCACTGAATTGTGATACAATCGCCCCAAAACGTCCCCGCGTCAGTCAAATATGTCCCCGATTACACCGTCCATCAGTGTCAACGAACCCAACCCGCAGGCTGCTATCCAGACTTTATCGGTAGTGGTTCCCATATATAACGAAGTGGACAGTATTCCCCATCTCGTCGAGAGTATCGCCTCAATTTTGCGTTCTTATCAAATTAACTACGAGATAATCTGTGTTGACGACGGTTCTAAGGACGGTTCCACCGAGGTTTTAACTAATTTAGCCAAAAATCGCGATGATCTCAAGGCGGTAATATTGCGACGCAACTACGGACAAACCCCCGCCATGGCTGCCGGATTTAATTATGCCACGGGACAGATAATCGTTACCCTCGACGGCGATTTACAGAACGATCCCAATGATATACCCCTATTATTGGCCAAATTAGAGGAAGGTTATGACCTCGTGAGTGGCTGGCGCAAAAATCGCCAAGATGACCGGGTAAAACGGCTTTTACCCTCAAAAATAGCTAATTGGCTAATAGCAAAGGTTACAGGGGTCAAATTACACGACTACGGTTGTTCTTTGAAAGCCTATCGAGCCGAATTAGTTGCCGATATGAATCTCTACGGGGAATTACATCGTTTTTTACCCGCATTGGCTTTTATTGAAGGGGCAAAAATAACCGAAATTCCCGTTAATCACCACGCTAGACGGTTCGGACAGAGTAAATATGGTTTAGGTCGCACAATTCGCGTGATTATGGACTTATTTACTGTCTTTTTTATGAAAAAGTTCCTCACCCGTCCGATGCACATTTTTGGACTCTACGGACTGTTATCGATGGTAGTGGGGATTATTTTAGGCACTTATCTGACTATTCTCAAACTCGGTTTCGGACAAGAAATCGGCGATCGACCTTTGTTAATCCTGGCCGTGTTATTCTTTTTAACTGGGGTACAATTACTCTGTTTTGGTCTTTTGGCAGAAATTTTGATGCGGACTTACCACGAATCCCAAAAACGTCCTATCTACCGCGTTCGTACTGTTGTCGGGGATAGGGGATTTTTCAGTGAGCAGTGAGCAGTGAGCAGTAATCAGTAATCAGTAAACAGTGAACAGTAAAAAGACAGTAGGAAGCTGCTATTTAATACTGCCCACTTAATACATACTGCACACTTAAATAGGGAGGCACAATTATTTGTAGAATGGGTTAGCGGTAGCGTAACATGAGCGGGGGTTGGGTTTCATGCTTCAACCCAACCTACGTTCTGATAACTGATAACTGATAACTGATAACTGATAACTGAAAAAAATATGACTATTTGGGAACTTGATTTTTATTCGCGGCCGGTGGTGGATGAAAATAATAAAAAAAGATGGGAATTATTAATCTGTGAAACTCCGGCAACAATCGATCGCCCCTCCGATACAATATTTAAATATGCCAGTTATTGTCCTAATACGATGGTTAATTCCCAATGGTTAGGAGAGGCAATTACTGCAGCTATCAAGGCAGCGGGAGTAACTCCCAAAAAAATTCGTTTTTTCCGTCGTCAGATGAATAACATGATTAGCAAAGCTTGCGAGGATATCGGTGTTCCCGCTTCCCCTAGTCGTCGCACTCATGCTTTAACGAGATGGATAGAAGAAAGAATGGTTAATTTCTATCCCCAAGAAGTTGGTTATGATCAAAATTTAACTAAAACTGCTTCCGTTAATTATCCCCCTTTAAATGCTGTTCCCCTTCCCGATGCTGTCCGGGGAGATAAGGCAGATAAATGGGCTTTTGTCACGCTAGAATTGTCTTCTTTTAATGATTTAAAAGATTGGGATATTAGCTTCGGAGAAAATTTGCCTATACTAGGGATGGGATTAGATGAGAATCTAAAAATCCCCGGTTTAGTTATTTTTTCCCCCCGCGCTTTACCCTTAGCTGGTTGGATGTCAGGGTTAGAAATGGCCTATTTAAAGTTAGAAACTGGTTCTCGTCCTCTGCTGCGTTTAGAAACTGGTGCTAGTGATAGCTGGATTCTCGTCAACGTCACTAATACCGAGACTTTAAAGGAAGCTAAAAACTTTGAAGAAGCTAAACAAAAAGCCAATAATCTGCATTTTTTAGCCGTTCAATCTAACCCTGAATCGGAATCCTTCGCTGGTTTTTGGCTATTACAAGAAGGCTCTCAAGAGTAAAGTTTAGCAAAGGTGGATTGAAAATCCACCCCTAGGGAATTAAATTAAAAACATTGTCCAGTCCAACTACCGTGTAACCCGTAGGGAATATGATGTTTAAGATGGATAACCGCTAGGGAATTAGTGATATCTTTAGCATCTAAGATTACCATATTCGATCGATGATTGGCTGCATCGTAGGTGACTACCAATAACCAACCATCATCTTCAGCGATTCCATCGGGTTTAGGCACAAAAATTGGCTCACCTGCGAATCCCCGGGGAGCAAAAGAATGTAACTGTTTTTCTCCTGTTAATAAGTCCAGTTTTAAGATTGCTTGCAAAGGAGCATTACCAGTGGCATGATGAGTGGCAGCGATGTATAAATAACGGTAATCTCGACCAACTTTTGCAGGATTAATGCTGGGAAACTCACAACAATGCTCTAGAATACATTCTCTTGTAACGGTATTTTCTGATAAATTTAGTGTAAATCGCCACAGATGTCCGGGAGCTAAACTATCAAAATCTACCGATTGAAAACTGCTATTTGAATCCAGTTGTGGTAAGGATTGATAACAAATAGAATCGATATAAATTTTCTCCCCTTGTTCAAAAGCATTGCTATGATGGAAGACAAAACCTGATGGAGTTTCTAAAACTTTCACTTCTCTTTTGTTAGGATCCCGGGGGATAATAATAATCTTAGTTAACTTGTCCGGTTGATTGATGACGCATTCCCCCGCACCTTTTAACCCAAAAAGAAAGGGAAAAGGATTATAACCAACCGGGTTTTGGAAAAAGATAGCGTAGTGGGGAGTAATAACAAAATCGTGGATAAAACAGAAGCCAGGTATACTGTGGGTATGACGACGTAATAACTTACCCGTGGGACTAATTTCGTAGAGAGTAATGGCACTCGACAAACCCGTTTTAATGGCAAAATTTACCAGACATGGTTGATGATTATCGAAGATACAAGCGGGATCGATGCGAGGATGAGCGGCAAAAGAATCGCCTTTTTCCAAGATACCATCGAGATAGTCTAAACCAATAGTATCAAGGGTTTTAGCATCGAGGCGATGGGGTTCGGCCGCTTCCCAAAGTGCCAGTAACTTATCACCCCAGTAGATAACATTAGTATTAGCAATATTTTTCAGACGCAAATCAAAAGCATTGCCGAAAATTCCCCCCGGTTTTTTCGTGCCGAAAACACCGCGATAAAGGGGTTTTCCCGCTTTCTGTTCCTGGAGATAACCCTCAGTTTTCACAAAACGATTACGATAATGTACGCGCCCATGGTTGAAGCTAATCGCGCTGATCATACCATCCCCATCGAAGGGATGAGCGATCGCCGTGCCAGCGATATCGAGTAAACCGGGTCCGTTTTTAAAGACTGTACCCTGTAAATCGGGGGGAATTTGCCCCTCAATGTCTTCTACCTCGTAATCGTACTCGTTAGGTTGGGATTGATAGCCTTTTTGCCAATCCTGACGATTATAGGATTTTTCGCCAATTGTCGGAGTTAATACCATAGTAGTTTTACGTTTGTATTTACTTTTCTTAACATAACTTAAAACTACCAGAGCTAACGAAGGCAGGAGGCAGGAGGGAAGAATCTGACTAGAAGGCGAGGTTTTAGACAAGGGTTGTTGGGTGCATCTCACATTTGCAGAAATACCGACAATCAGCAATTATCAGTGACCCTTAAATTATTACAGATATATCAGCAGCTGCCTGTAAGCATCCCACCGAAAAACTAATGCGCTCTAGGGTTTGGGTAGGGTTGATTCATGAATCAACCCTACTATAGAGTTCTTGCATAATTAATTTTTGAGAGGGCAAAAATGAGATGCACCCAGGGTTGTTTCGATAACAGCTAAAAAGAAGGGGGTGGCCAATCATTTTTCCAGCTATTTACCCCCTCCTTGCCGTCATGTTATTTAACAAACAACATTTCTTGATAGGTAGGTAGCGGCCAGAAATTGTCGGCCACTTCCCCTTCCAGTGTGTCGGCATATTCGCGCACCTTATCCATCAAGGGACGGATTGTTTGAGCGGAATGCTGCATATGTTCCTCGATCGAGTCAAAATCGTCTTTAGCCGTGGCCTCACTCAGTTTGCTAACGCCATCCATCAGTAATTTAATTAGATTCGAGACGGTTTGGGCGCTTTCCTTATCCATCTCGATGCCGATCGCCGCCGCATTAGAGATCGCCAAAGACAATTCCGACAAGTAGCGAACGGCAGCGGGATAAATAATCGTTTTAGCCATACTTACCACCAGTTTCGCCTCCACCTCGATGGCCAGTAAATACTGTTCTGCATAGACATCGAAACGACTTTCCAGTTCAACGGGGGTAAGCACACCCATGCGGGCAAACAGTTCTTCGATATAATCGGCTTTCAGCACGGGTAAAGCATCGGCAGTGGTGCGGAGATTAGCCAAACCGCGCTCTTCTACCGCCATTTTGTGCCATTCCGGGGAATATCCGTTACCTCCGAAGATCACATTTCTGTGTTTGTCCATGATCTCCTTGAGAACACCCTGGGCAGCAGTCTTGAGGTCTTCCCCTGCTTTCATCCGGCTTTCTAAGTTATCCGCCACCCAAGTCAGGGAATCCGCTAGAATCGTGTTCATCGCCACCAGCGGCCCGGAAACTGACTGATTAGAACCCACGGCGCGGAATTCAAAGCGATTGCCCGTAAAAGCAAAAGGAGAGGTACGATTGCGATCGCCAGGATCTTTGGGGAATACCGGCAGGGTATCGACACCGAGATCCATCAACCCCGGGGCATCAGAACCCTCAATTCGGCCTTGGCTAATTTGGTCGAATACCTTTTCTAACTGGCTGCCCAAATATACCGAAATAATGGCGGGAGGAGCTTCATTTGCCCCCAAACGGTGATCATTGCTGGCGGTAGCCACCACTGCGCGTAAAAGCGGCCCGTACTTGTGAACGCCACGAATTACCGCCCCACAGAATAACAAAAACTGCATATTAGCGTGGGGAGTATCGCCCGGATCTAACAGATTGCCCTGGGTGGCGTTGCCGACGGACCAGTTAACGTGTTTTCCCGAACCATTAATTCCCGCAAAGGGTTTTTCGTGCAGTAGGCAAACAAAACCGTGTTTTTTAGCCGTACTTTTCAGCAAAGTCATAATTAACTGCTGATGGTCACTGGCCACGTTAGCCGCCTCGAAAAAGGGGGCAATCTCGAACTGTCCGGGAGCGACTTCATTATGGCGGGTTTTGGCCGGAATGCCGAGGCGATACATTCTTTCCTCTACTTCCTGCATAAACACCTGAACCCGTTCGGGAATCGCGCCAAAATAATGATCGTCGAACTGTTGACCCTTGGCGGCGGGTTTACCAAATAGGGTGCGACCGGTGAGCAGTAAATCGGGGCGACTATGGGCAAAATGAGCATCGACTAGGAAATATTCCTGTTCAGCGCCGCAGCTGGAGTTAACGGGGGCGACTTCCGTATGTCCTAATAGTTTAAGCACCCTGGTGGCGGCTTTACTCATCGATGAAATCGAACGCAAAAGCGGCGTTTTTTTGTCGAGGGCTTCTCCTGTCCAAGAGATGAAAACCGTGGGGATACACAGGGTGACACCATTATCCGTCTCCATGACGTAGGCGGGACTGGTGACATCCCAAGCGGTGTAACCCCGCGCTTCAAAGGTGGAGCGAAGTCCGCCGTTAGGAAAGGAAGACCCGTCCGGTTCTCCCTGTACTAAGACTTTGCCCGTAAATTCTGTGATCACCGAACCGTCGCTCTGCACGGAGATAAAACCATCGTGTTTTTCGGCGGTGGCGTTAGTCATCGGATAGAAGACGTGAGCATAGTACAGCGCCCCTTTGGACGTGGCCCAATCTTTCATCGCTGCCGCTACCGCACTGGCGATGGAAACGTCTAATTTTCCCCCGGTTAAAATCGTGTTTTTGACCGATTTGAATACGTCTTTGGGAAGACTGGCCTGCATTTTGCTCAGGGTAAAGACATCGGTTGCCCAGAGGGCCTCTAAACGTTGAGGAATTTTGCTAGGTAGGGGTTTACGATCCGTTACTTGAGAGATAGCTTGAACACGCGTTCCATAACTCATAAGTATTTTTCCTATTGTGTTGTGTCGTGGATGAAGGGTTACTTTACTTAGGCGATGACAAGTTTCCTACTGATTTTGATGTTGAATTCCGGTCAGAGGCTATTCTCCGCTTAATAATTTTGATCCCACGGCACAAGCTTCTCTGCGGTTTTTATCTGCTTGCGCCTGCCTCTTTCCCGATCAATTAGCAACACCAGCCTTAATCTTAAGAACAGATGATCGAGAGATTTGTATCAAACATTACAAATATCCCAAACCCGATCTTCCACCAGCGATCGCACTGAGAAAACGGGTTTCTTTGAGAAACCCGTTTTCTGGAGATAAAACTCTATACATCTATGCAATCGATAAAAAAGCGATATTTGACAAAATCGGGGGGGGGGGTAGAATGCTGGTGGAATTTGCCCAAAATTGCCCATGAATTTTACAACTAACTTCAAATCTCTCTCTCTGGCTGGTGTTGTCTTCGCTGGCACAGTTAGCGCGATCGCTGGACTGACTATCCTCCCCGTCCAAGCGCTGCCGATCATCTACAATCCGACTCCAACCTTAACGCTTAATGCAGGCACTGCTACTCTCACCGTTGGAGCCTTAGTCAACACTGCCAACGGCAATGGGTTGACTGGACCTGGAAACGCTTTGCAGCAACAGCACGTCGGAGGTAGCAATGGAGCTAATTTCTGGGGAGTACGTTTAGAAAGCGGGACGACTCCTGCTGATGTCAATCTTGATTTTGATTTTGGCAGTTCTGTGTTCTTAGATACCTTGGCTTTGTGGAATTACAACGCTTTTAATACCACAGCTACTGATCGCGGAATCAAGGATTTCACACTAATTCTCTCCAATAACTCCGACTTTAGCAGTCCAGTTTATGTATCAGGAACCCTAACACTACCTGAAGGTACGGCAACTAACATACCAGCGACAATCTTTTCCTTTCCTTTAATTCAAGCCCAATATGCTAGAATTGATGTAGCAAACAATTGGTTCGTTGGTTGGACAGCACCAGGGCCTATTGGTCTCTCTGAAGTTCGCTTTGCCCAGACTGTTCCTGTTCCTGAATCAAGTTCTGGCTTAGGTTTGCTGGCTTTAGGCTTACTAGGAACGGCAGCGGCATTTAGGCGCCATTGGAACTGAGAAAACGGGTTTCTTTGAGAAGAAAACGGGTTTCTTTGAGAAACCCGTTTTCTGGAATATCTTCATAAGCTGTTTAAGTATAGTGATATCGTGCTGCTAAAAACTCAATGCGGTCATCTTTGACTCGATAGACTAGACGGTGTTCTGTGGTAATTCGGCGTGACCAAGTATTAGCTTCAAGATACTTTATGGGTTCTGGTTTGCCTATTCCAGTAAAGGGATCGGCGGTGACAGATTCTACGAGATCGAGTAGGCGAAAGGCGATTTTTTTATCTGTTTTATACCACCATCTTAAATCTTCTCGAAATTGGTGATCAAAGACAATTGCCCTACTCTTGGCGTTCAATTCCTAACTCCTGACAAAGTTCTGTAACTGTCTGTCCCGGTATTGTTTGAACGTCCCTCTCCATTGAACGTTCCAGTGCTGCCAATAACTTTCGAGCATTCGCAGGCGATCGCAAAAGATAAACGGTTTCTAATAAGCCAGTTAATTCCTCTGCGCTTAATAGTGCCATATCTTTATGACCAGGGCGCGTAATAATCGCCATACTATTCTCGCTTTCCAGTCGATCCAGAAGGCTCGCTAAATTTTCTTGAGCTTGAGTGTAGGTAGTTTGGATAGAAAACATAAGGCGAGGGCAACGAGTTGATTCGATTTTAGCTTATTTCATCAACTGAGAAAACGGGTTTTTTAAAGAAACCCGTTTTCTGGACTTAGGGCGATCGCTAGACTGGAATCAGTAGATTGGCCAGTATGGTAAGCTGAGAAAAATGGCAAAATTATCGCCAGAGTCAAAACAACTGATCATCAATCTGAAAAATAGGCTATTAGACATTGTTGACGAATCTAAAGCTGTAGAATTTGCCATCTTAAACCGTTTTGGTGAAACAGCAGAAACCCTAGACAGTTTAGAGCAACTCACAGAAATTGCCCTCCAAGCAGAATCTCGGTTTTCTCAGCTATCAAACTTAGAAATTCGTGCCGCTCAATCTCAACCGATGATTTCTCCTGATTTGCTAAGATTTATAGAAGAAGTCATTAAGACAACCCAAGTGCGGATTCCTGCCTTGATGCGTAGTGTCGAAGAAATTAAACTTGAATGGAGTTAAATATGGATTTTGTTCCTCAGCTTCCCCGGGATTCTGATCAACTTAAGCAAACTTTGGCAAAAGCACACCGCAATTGTCAAGAGATGGAATTAGTTGGATTACAATTAGAAGAAGCGATTAGTCGCTTAGAAGCGGAAAATCGTCAAAGACGAAGACAACAGCTAGAAAAAACCTGACAAAAAATGCAAAACCCCTTAGAAAACGGGTTTTCTGGAACAATCAATTCAAAGCAAGGACAAACCCATGAAATATCGCGTCTTAATTGAGCAAGATGAAGATGGCATTTATGTGGCTGAAGTTCCCTCCCTACCCGGCTGTATTTCTCAAGGCAATACCCGGGAAGAGTTACTCGCCAACATTCAGGAAGCAATTGCTTTATATCTAGAAAGCCTAGAAGCGCACAATGAACCGATTCCACCACCAATTTCTGAGGAACTGGTAGAGGTTAAATTATGAGTGAACTCCCTCCTATCGCTGGTCGCCAAGTCGTTAAAGCACTGGGCAAGATTGGCTACGAATTAGATCGGCAGCGAGGAAGTCATATCATACTCAGACAAAAAGCCTATCCCTATCGACGCATCACCATCCCTGACCATCGAGAAGTGGCTAAGGGAACACTGAGATCTATCATTCGTCAAGCGGGATTGACAGTGGCAGAGTTTAAAACTCTCCTTTAGCTTGATTTGCCAGAGTCGAAACAACCGCTCATAAATCGCCAATTCAAAAATATACTATTAAACAATGTAAACGCTATATGAGTCAATCTGCTACTGCAATCAATACTAAACTAATTGATTCCCTTGCTCAAATTATCCTTTCTTTAACTGACGAAGAACAACAGCTTCTCCTACAAAAAATTCAGCATCCAGCCTTATCTGATGTCGATTGTCATCAAGGTTTTCCCTTTGATGTTCAAATTCCTAATACAGAAACGCTCGCCGCCATTGAAGAAGTAGAAAAACATCCTGAGCGTCTTAAGCGTTATAGTAGCGTCGGGCAGATGTTCGAGGATTGGAACAAGGATACAGGGGAATGTTAACCCCACAGGAAAGCACCCGCTTTCGACGCGATTTGAGGCAGATGAAAAAACGGGGTAAAGACTTGGAAAAGTTAAAAACTGTAGTGGAACTCCTGGTGCAAGAACAAATACTACCAGAGCGATACCGAGATCATAATCTCGTTGGAGATTGGTCCGGTTATCGTGAGTGCCATATCGAGCCAGATTGGTTATTGCTCTACAAGATTGAGCGAGATGAGGAAAGCTTAACACTCGTTCGGACTGGGACTCATTCGGATCTGTTTAAATAGTCTTCTTAACCATTCCCTTAGAAAACGGGTTTCTTTGAGAAACCCGTTTTCTGGACTGTCAATCTCTTGTGTCGATTAATTCGGGGACAAGTTCGGGAATAAAACCTGGTTCAGCTAAAGAACCAGTAACATGATGTTCAAAGACTTCTGCGGGGGGAAAAGTTTTCTTGACTTCCTGAGATTGCGGATCCGTAGAAGGTAGCCATTTAATTAGGGGTAAAGGTAGGAGAGTAGAGAGATTAGTAATCACCACCAATAACCAAAGGTTATCAAAATTAGTTTCGGTAACTCCCAACCAATGGGTTAATAAAGCCCCGATTTCTTGGGAAACTAATCCTGACATATTCCAGATGGACATTAATAAAGCGAATAGAGATGCTTCAATGCCCACGGGACAAAGACGGGCCGATAAAATTAAGACCGGTAAAAAGGCAATTTGTCCCATGACGGTGAGGATGAGACTATCCCCCAAACTAAACCAATGATCGTCAATACCGAGCGCTCGATTAGTATGGGTAACTAAGAGTAGGGTAGTCATCCCTAAAAGCGCAGAAATCACCGTACTCCAACCCAAAATTAGACGGAAGGAAATCGCTTTTAAAAACCTTTGATATACCCAGATGCCCAGGATCGAGGCTAAACTGGTGACTAAGCGCACTCGTCCTAAAAATTCTGGTTCAAATCCTAACTCGTTGGTGGTGAAGTAGAAAAAGGCAGAATCGGCGCTAGGAGTAGCCTGCCAGAGGAAAATAAAGGCAGTGGGTAATAAAATTGATTTTTGTCTAATTGCTGACCATAATTGCCCGATTTGCTCCTTGACTTTCGGCGTGGATTGTGATTCATCATTATTCTTGATTTTTTCCTCTGTAATTAAAAACGCCATGGCTGAGGCAATCAGGGGAAAAATAGCCGTGAGAGCGAAGACAGGACGAGTACCGAGGTGTGCCAGTAACCAACCTCCCAGATAAGCCGTAATTAAGCCGCCTAACGCCGATATTCCCCAAGTTAAGGACTGTAGAGAACCGGATTGAGTTAAGGACTCTTTGCGCGCCCTTTCTACTACCAAAGAATCGACGATGACATCACTAATGGTGACAGAAAGGGAACCAAGCAGGATCGCCGCCGTAGCTTGCCAAGCATTCTCCACCACAGTGGCTAGGGCCAACCAAGCTAAAACCCCGAGAATTCCCGATAAAATGAGGTAGGGCCGACGACGATAGCCGAAAATAGGCAAACCATCCGAAAGAAAGCCAAAAGCTGGTTTAATCACCCAAGGAATCGCCGCCACTCCGATTAATGCCCCCATCTGGGAGGGACTCAAGGCCAAATCGTCTTTTAAAAAAAAGCTAACCGCTAATCGGGAGAGTCCGAGAATGCCCTGCACGAAATAAACCCCTAAAATGCCAATTAATTCGGGATTAGGGTCATTTCCGAATAAGATACTCTCTTTAAGGAATTTTTTCCCGCGATCGATGCCAAGGCGATTAATAAGCATGAAGTTTCATAAATATTTGTTACTGTCTCTATAATAATGATTGAGCGCTCGATCGGTGCGTTAGCTGTTAGGGTTTAACTGTTGAGCTTTAGGTTTTGGCGGTTGGGTATTGGGTTTTAGGGTTTTAGTTGAATTTCCCTGCTCCCCACTTCCCCATCCCCAATCGGCATAACAGGCTCATTGTCATGTTGTCGGGAAATTTTCTTGCGATCGCTATATTTGAGAGTAATATAGGGAAAGATTCTGGAAAAAATGCTTATCTGTCGAATCTTCAGCAGAATGCTATATGAACTCTTACCTGTCGAGATAAGAGTTCATATCACAATTTAAACTTAACTAGCAAGCCAGGATAGATGTATCCCGTTATGCTATCGTTGGCAATTTTTTATATTCTTCCTTATGCTTTTGTATCGCATCCCAGATGTCAACCTTTTGCTGAAGGTTGAGCCAAAGTTGAGGACCATTCCCTAAGGTTTTCCCAATACGAATTGCCATGTCTACCGTGATTGGTCTTCGACCTTGAATAATTTCATTAACAGTGCGCCGAGACACACCGAGAAACTCAGCAAAGGTTGTTTGAGTCATTTCAAGCTCTTCAAGCACATCTGAAATGACCTCTCCAGGATGCACTGGTCTTATTTGCCTCCCATTAATAATATCTTGTAAGTCTTTCATAAATTATTTTCCTGTTTGAATCAAAACTCTTTGTTTTTCGTTATAGTCAGTGATAATCTTCAAGGTTTAAATCCTAGGCATCATTATTTCTAAATGTGAAAGTAATACGCCAGTTACCTGATACCTTTATTGACCAAGTTTCTCTTCTATCCCCTTTAAGCTGGTGTAAATCATAACCCGGTATTCTAAGGTCATCTATAGCTGTTGCAGAATCTATCACTTCAAGTCTTCTCCTTATGCTTTTTTCTAAATCTTTGGGTATACCTTTTGCATTACCTTCTTTTAATCATCTTTCTAATGCCTTATCTCTAAAAGTTTGTATCATTCAATGGATTTCTCCTATATTTCATATTAAATCTTGGTCTATAACAGTTTAATGACAGTTTAATTTTATACATAAATATATTTTTTGTAACTTTGTAGGTTACAACTCCACTGTAATGTGGAAGGTTACAAATGTCAAGGCTCAAACTACTATGAAAGCAAAAGGGGTTCTAGTGCGATCGCTATCGCCCTAGGGTGCGTTCCCTAATGCAAGTCCTAAGCTGTTAAGCATTTAAATTGCTTGTTGAGACGAGGCAAGAGGCAAGAGGCAAGAGGCAACAGTAAAGGGATTGGGGGAGATTCGGCTAATCTTAAGAATAAGTGCTTTAAATGCGTCTTAGCTTACTACTGCACCGATCGATTTTGGGGAACGCACCTTACTCATTCATTGAAGTTGATAAGTCTAGGTAATCTAATATCCTCTGCCAGATTAGCACTTAATTGGGGATAGATCATCTATTTCTTACATTAGTATGATCGCTGCTCTGGTAGTGGTGGAGGGTTCATAAAAAAATGTGCTAATCGGCATAACAGGCTCATTGTCATGTTGTCGGGAAATTTTCTTGCGATCGCTCTATTTGAGGGTGATATAGAGAAAGATTTTTTTTAAAATGTGTATTGGGGGTGATGTGTAGAAAGTTTTCGTATAATATCTAGTTAGTCCCCGGTGACAAAGTCATTGGATTTTCAATAGATGTTATGCTGACCAGTATTTTGCTGTGGTCGATGGCACTTAGCCTGTTGCTAATCAGCTTCACCCCTGGAGTATGGTATAAGCTATGGTTTTTTGAGATTTTGGGGACAGGCTATCTTTGGTTTGCGGGCTTGACTTTGATCTTGCTGTTGGCTCTGTTTTTACCCAGGTTCCGCCCTTCGCGCTGGAAATTGATGATCACGTTAGCTGTCGGACTGGGGTTTTATGCCAGCACAATTGGTACCTGGTATGTTCCGAGGTTGCGAGATGCTAGAACTGGTGGTTTCCCATTGACTGTAATGACCTACAACGTCAACTACCAACTATGGGAGACCAGTGCCGTGACTGACCTGGTTCGGGCAAATCCCGTAGATGTATTCGGGTTAGTTGAACCGTTCAAGGAGCAGGCAGCAGAGCTACTAGACAATGTGCAGGATCTTTATCCTTACTATTACCGCGCAACGGGAGGCGGACTGAGTTTATTTAGCCGCTATCCCATTACAGAGGCGACGACTGACAACTTGGGAACCCGCCACCATAGCCTATTCGCAAGCGTTAATGTGACAGGACACCCCATTCGGGTTGTTGTTGCCCATCCCCTTGCCCCTATATCCATGCCTAACTTTATCAATCGTAACCAGGCGATGGTGGCCCTGGCAGCCTATGCAGCACAGCAGTCAATCACTACCGTAATAATGGGTGACTTTAACCTCACCTCCTGGTCGATTTATTTTCGCAACTTTATCATTAACTCAGGATTACGCAGTGTCAATCTAGGGCATGGACTAAATCCAACCTGGTTTTATACTGACGAAGCGCGATCACTATCCCATCTCGATCATTGGAAACAAGCTCTAAAAATTCCCATTGACCACATTTTCGTCAGCCAAAATGTCAGGGTTGATCAGGTCATCACACTGCCTTCAGGTGTATCTGATCATCGTCCAGTGATTGCAAAACTACGCGTGATGTAGCTTGTTTTAGCTCAGGTTCATAGCGATCGCATTGCTGTTGCGATCGCTATTGCCGTAGTGCGATCGCATCGCTCGTAGGTTGGGTTGAGCGCAACAATACTGGGTCGAAAATAGCTCAAGTCGCTTGTTTAAGCGAAACCCAACCACCCCAAAGGTTACTTCGGTTTGTGTTATGCAACGTACAGGGTTATAAGGAATGAAACTCTTATAGAGAAAGACATTTGGCGATTTTTGTTAATTGTTTTTGATCTAGAGCGAACTAATCAATTAAATCTCTTGCCAGATAAGGATTTAGTCGATTTATGCCCCCCTATTGGGACTTAGACAAAAAACAAATCGAGAAAAGCTTCAACTCCAATCCCCGCTTGGGATTTACTTCGAGAAGCCCAAAATCGCTGAAACCCAGATATATCAAGGAAAATCATAAATCGAGGTTAACCCTTTGTCCCGT
>NZ_JAPZRB010000482.1:0-26369 GCF_027531105.1 Microcystis sp. LE18-22.4A | reverse complement strand
CGTTTCCCAATCTCATGAGGTACACCAAAATCTTAACTCCTGAATCCCGAATCCTGACTCCTGAATCCCGAATCCTGACTCCTGACTCCTGACTCCTCAAAACCTAAGACTCTGTACCTCACAACTATGGGAATTGCTATATTTGACACAATTCATACCAGGTAAGCAAGAGGGCTACGCCACTACTACCGAATCATTACCCGTTTCTTTAGGTGGCTGACCGAGAATCAGGATGTGTTTGCCGCTTATCAAGCCAGTTTCGGCTTTGTTTGGGCTTAAAATTTGTTTAAGTCCCACTAGAAGCATTCAGTCATCAGTTTTTTTTCATGCCCACTACTGCCCAAGAAGTTTATAATCAAGTGGTCTGTCACTTATCATCTGGGGAACGTTTGCGATTGGCCACAATCATTCTCAATCAACTTGTCGGACAACAACAACCATCGCTCGATCAAAGTGATACCTGGACTGAGGAGGATCAGATCGATCTTGTCAATTTTTCCCTAAACTACGCGGCCAAAACTTTCTCTGATGTGGAGGGGATTTAATTGGTGACGTTTTCTTCTGGAGATGTGGTGACAATTGATTTTCCCGGTGTGACAGGAATTAAGCGCCGTCCGGCTGTGGTTTTGTCATCCGATGATGGAAAACCATAAGGGCAAGTTATGTAAAGAATATTAAGCTAGAAGCATAACCCCTTGTCCCCTAACCCTAGTATTTTTTACTAAAATAACTGCTATAATCATTTCAGATAAGTCTGATACAATCTAGACCAGTTAAACCCTTATGAACTCTGGCATTGATATTCTCAATCTTAATTGAAATGACTATAACTGATAACTGATAACTGATAACTGATAACTGATAACTGATAACTGATAACTGATTATGTCTCGTCGTCAACTGTTGAGTTTTTTAATTGCAGTAATTCTGGCATTTTTTGCCCTTATTCCCGATGCTAACGCTTTAGGTGGCCCCCAACCCCCTTTAAATCAACCGGCACCCGATTTTACCCTACCGACTAACACGGGAGAAGGAAATATTTCCCTATCGGATTATCGGGGTAAGTGGGTAGTTTTGTATTTTTATCCTAAGGATTTTACCCCCGGCTGTACCCTAGAAGCGCGGCGTTTTCAGCAGGATTTGCCGAAATATATGGCTAAAAATACGCAAGTTTTAGGGGTAAGTGCCGATGATGTCGACTCTCATGCGGAATTTTGTGACTCGGAGGGTTTAAAATTTCCCTTACTGGCAGATACTACCGGAGATATTAGTAAAGCTTATGGTTCTTGGATGGGTTATGTTTCCCTGCGTCATACCTATCTTATCGATCCGCAAGGGATTTTAAAAGAGATTTATTTAGGGGTAAATCCTGCCATTCACAGTGCCGAAGTTTTAGCCCGTTTAGAGGAATTACAGGCGACTTCTTGAGATAATTGGTCTTGAATCTAGACATTATTGTGATAAAAGCTATCTGCAGCCGATGGGATAAAAAAAATCCCGACCACGATTTTTTCATCGGTGGGGGATATAGATTAACAATCTTAACCGAGAT
Source organism: Microcystis sp. LE18-22.4A (assembly GCF_027531105.1). Classification (NCBI taxonomy): domain Bacteria; kingdom Bacillati; phylum Cyanobacteriota; class Cyanophyceae; order Chroococcales; family Microcystaceae; genus Microcystis; species Microcystis sp. LE18-22.4A. Next base: position 24,817 of record NZ_JAPZRB010000482.1, on the reverse strand, counting down.
AATCAGGACTAATTGCAATTATCGTCCTTATCACCCTTACAGTCACGGTTTTGTAAAATTAGCGGCGAAGAGGAACGGTCAAAATGGTTATCTTGACTATTAACCGCTAAAGTGTGAGGAATTGAACCTAACAGCAAGGAGGCCACAACAAACAAGGTTAACGAGATTTTCATGGTTTTACTCCCTTAGACACCATCAGGTAATTGACCTATTTTTACCATAGGGCCTTCCTTCTCGGATGTCAGTCCCATTGCCAAGAGGGAAAAAGGGGTTAACATGGAAAAAAAGGGAATATAAGTAGAATAAAGTAGAACCGGATGAAACCACAGGGATGGGACGAGTTTCTTAAACATCTAGCTAGAGAATACGGTGTTCAAGGCAAATTAAAGGAGATTTTTTTAGTTCGTTTTGCCTACGAAAATTGGCGCAAACCAGATGAGGAAATTTGGGAAATGGCTGAGGCTGCCAGCCATGAAACCTATAAAAAACAAATGACTAAAATCTATAGCTATTTCTCGGCAGATAAAGATAATGGCTGTCCCGAACTAGAATTAGGTAGTAAAGGGCCGGGTAAGTTCCAAATCCTCCGGGAATGGTTCAAAGATATCAAATATCCTCAATGGAAAAATCACCCCACCCCGATACTAGCAGAAAAATCAGTTATAGATACTTATATTGGCCGCCCTCCCGTCGAAAGCGACTGTTATCAAGAAATTAATCGTCCGGGGTCACTCATTCGCATTAAATCCCCCGAAAAGACTGGCAAAACTTCTCTCCTTAAGCATCTGCTCGCTCAGGCAGATAGTTGGGGACATAGCACAGTTTATATTAATTGTCAAGTGGCAGAAAAGGCGATGTTTGCCAGTTTAGACCGATTTTGTCGCTGGTTTTCGGCAAATGTCAGCCGAGAATTGGGTTTAAAGCCTCAATTAGATGAATATTGGGATGAGGAACTATTTGGCAGTTTAATCAGTTGTCAAACCTATTTTCAGTCCTATCTTTTGGAACAGATTAACGGGCCGCTCTTTTTGGCCCTAGATAATTTAGACAGAATTTTCGAGTATCCCGACATCGCTAGGGATTTTCTGCCGCTTTTGCGCTGTTGGCACGAAGAAGCTAATAATTTAGAAATCTGGCAGAATTTGCGGTTAGCGATTGCTAATTCCACGGAAATCTATATTCAATTGGACGCTAATCAATCTCCCTTTAATGTCGGTCGCGCGATTAAATTACCCGGTTTTAGCCTCGAACAACTGGAAAACTTGGCTAGTAGCTACGGATTGCCTAAAAATGACGATAATCAGCGTTTTATCAGGGATTTAATTGCCTTAGTCGCTGGTCATCCCTATCTTAGCCGTTTGGCCCTGGAAGCGCGGGTGCGTGGGGAAAAAAATATTCTCCCTAATGCTGCTACCCAAGGGGGAATTTATGCGGCACACCTGCGTCATCACTGGGATAATCTGCAAAAACAGCCAGAATTATTGACAGCGATGGGGGAAGTGGTTAATTCTTCCGATAAGGGAGTGCGATTAGAACCGATTACTGCTTATAAACTGGAAAGTATGGGTTTAATTCAGTTAAAAGGCGACCTAGCCCAGCCTAGCTGTCAATTATATCAACTTTACTTCCGAGAAGAACAGACCGGCAGCGATCTCTAGTAGATAATTATACTAAATCCGTTGAGTACAGGCTAGTTATGAGGAGAGGCACTCATGCAAAGGGGAATAAATAATCAGTTTTTAATAACCGGATTTAGTATCACATTTGCAGAAATATCGACAATCAGCAATTATCAGTGACTCTTAAATTATTACAAATATATCAGCAGCTGCGTGTAAGCATCCCACCGAAAAGCTCATGCGCTCCGGGGTTTGGGTAGGGTTGATTCATGAATCAACCCTACCATGAATCAACCCTACTATGAATCAACCCTACTATGAATCAACCCTACCATGAATCAACCCTACTATGAATCAACCCTAGGAGTTTGGGGGGTTCTACCCCCCAAAAGCTTGGATTGAGTAATAAAATCGGAAGTAACGATCAATTTTGGCAGATAGTTTCCCTTTAAAAATCCCAACTTAGTAGATTTACAAAAATGAGATGCACCCGCTCAAAGATTGTTCAACTTGCTAAAGATTGTAGTTCGGAAGTGCCATAAACTCTCACGATTTTGTCTTGGCAGGCCGTGGCGATATAATTACAATCAGGACTAAAACAAACGGAATAGATTTTCTGGGGATGGGGAATAGAAATAACAGGGTAAGCTCATCCAGGGTAAGCGCATCTTAACAATTATTGACAAAATTAACTTTGTGTGAGTTGCTTACCCAGAAGGCGATTCAGGCATATTTGAGGAGAATTTGCCATCTCAATTGTTAAGCAAAAATCAACCAAATGTTAAGATTTCGTAACTATTTTGATTGACTTGTATCACCTGAAATGCCCATGCGGATCACAAAATTGGCCAATTGTCAATAGCTTTTGAGATGCTCTCACCCTGCCCCGAACGGTTACAAAGAAGTTGACTTTTTTTTAGAGCGTAATCGTAAACCCATTAGTGCAGTAACTCCTAAAGCGATCACCGAGGTCATTTCTGGGGTTGAAGTTATCTTTAAAATTTGCCCCTGTCCGCCCACAAAGCCTTGATTGGCAACATAGATAGCTCCATCATCCCCAATTGCTAAACCCGTGGGAAAGGATAAACCCTCGTCTAAAATACTTTGACGAGTCCCATTAGGTGCTATTCTCCAAAGCTGACCACTAAAATCTCCTGCCAGAAAATTACTAGCATATTCTAGAACATATAAACTACCATCGGGGGCGAAAGCAAGATCAATGATATTAGTAAAACCTGTCGCAAATTCTTCTAAATTGGTGCCATTAAACCGATAAACATTAGCCCCACCAACGGGAAAAGGAAATCCAGTAAGTTGCCCGATATAGAGTTGATTGTCCGGACCAATAGCCATCCCTGTGGGTACGGCTTGCATAGGAAAAGGATTCGGTAAATTAGGGATAAAGGGTGGTGGTGTAACTGAGCGAACAGGAAAAGCAGCGATCGCTGTTATAGCCCCGTTGCCATCAACTCTGAGCAAGGAATTTCCCCCCGCGTCGGTGGCATAAATAACACCATTTTGCACAACGAGGGAGTAGGGATTACTATCAACTTCATCCCTATCAGGATTATTATCTCTCTCAAAATTGGCTAAATCTGCTTTTAGTGACCAACTAGGTGTTCCGGATAAGTTTATGGCAATTGCTTGGCCAAAGGCAGGAACACCTAAAGTATTATCTCTAACATCTGGATGGTTTCCCAAACCGATAATACCGAATAGCTGCCCTGATTGGTCGAAGTAAAGGTCTTGAAGACCAGTACCTTCATTGCCTGATGGTTGTTGAGCCAAGGACGGTAAATTATCGATCAAGACCTCCGTTGCTCCCGTGGTTGTATTCAAACGAGCGATTGCACTAGTGGGTCCGTAGCAAACTTGACTTTGACCTGTCGTAATACAAGTTCCGTTACCACCTCTTCCTGCTTGGGTGATATAAAGCTGGCCATCAGGACCGAGGGTCATACCCCGAGGATTATTTAAACCGTTTGCGAGAACAGTGGTAGAAATATTAGCGGCTAATATCGGAGCGGCTGAACTAACAAAACCAACAGTGAGAGCTAGGGTGAGGGTTAACTTTTTGTTACTCATACGTTACTGCCAAGTTACTAATCATCAGACCATCTTAACCGAAAACAAAAAAACTGAAAACATTAGTTAATCAAGATTTTTCGGCATTACCAGATATTAGTTTTTCTCTGGGGGACTACTTCATCCCTGAGATAACTTTTTCCGCTCACCACAAGTACGGGGAAGCCATTCTTCCCTGATTATAACTAATTACAGTGTTTCTCGTCAAGGAGATGCAGCTAATCTAAGGATAGCCTATTAAAATAGGTCTTAGCTGATAAGTACCCGTTGACAATCCTAGTCCTAGGGTGGGACAATAATCGAAAAAATTGCCTGATAAATTAAGTATTGACCGTAACCTAGCCCAAAAAGGCTGCTATTCAGGGGCGCTATAGGGTAAGATTAACTATTAGGGTGGAGTTTATTGCCGATTTTAATCTTGTCCTAACCAAGCAAAATTGACAATTGAATCTGTAATTTTAAAAATATCTATCCCGTCAATATCATCTAACCGCAAATGCTTAAAATTTTAGTTGATGGTACACCGATAAGACAAAATCCTAGTGGAATTGGATTATATGCTTATCACCTGATTGCCGAATTAGCTAAATTACAAAACCAAGAAAACTTTTCCCTGTCCCTCTGTTTTCAACCATCGGTAAAAAACTGGCTGCGGGGTAATCTTTCTATACCCGAAAAACTGCAATCCTATCCAGAGGTTAAGTGTTTACCAATTCCCGTCAGTCTTAGCAATATTTTAACCCGATTTCCTAATCCTCTAATTCCCTATCTAGAAAACTTTCTTGATTCTCCCGATATTCTCCACGGATTGGATCATGTGGTGTATCCTTGTCGTCAGAGTCGTCAAGTTATGACTATTCATGATGTTACTTTTATGAAATATCCTGAGTTTGTGACGGGGATTGTCAAAACCTACACCCAACGCATTAAAAAATCTCTACAATGGACAGATTTAGTTATTGCTAACTCCGCAAGTACCAAACGAGATATTATTGAATATTTAGATGTGAACCCAGAGAAAATTTTTGTTACTCCCCTCGCAAGTCGTTATTCTTCCCTCCCCAATCCACCCTCATCTCTAACTATCACTAAACCCTATTTACTCTTTGTTAGTACCCTAGAACCACGAAAAAATATTATTAATCTTATCGATGCTTTTAACTATCTCAAGGACAGGTATAAATTAGACCATAATCTGATTCTGATTGGCAAAAAAGGATGGAAGTACGAACCAATTTTCGAGAAAATATCTCAGTCTCCCTTTCGAGATAGTATCCAACATCTTGATTATCTTGCCGATGACTTAGTTGCGGATTATTATCAAAAAGCCGATGTTTTTGTCTATCCTTCTTTTTATGAAGGTTTTGGATTACCAGTTTTAGAAGCGATGACTTTAGGTTGTCCTGTGGTAACTGCTAATACTGCATCCTTACCCGAAGTCACGGGAGACTCGGCAATATTAATTAATCCCGATAATTCCCTAGAAATTGCCGCAGCAATCTATCAGGTGATTAGTGATACCTCTCTCCGTCAAGAATTAATCAATAAAGGAAAAAAACAAGCGGCAAAATTCTCTTGGCAAAAAACTGCACAAGCTACTATAAAAGCTTATCGTTCTCTTTTATAATAAGTAAGTATTTATAATTAAATTGAAGATGGATCCCCCCTTAATCCCCCCTTGATAAGGGGGGTACTGATCACCCCTTAATCCCCCCTTGATAACGGTGGTGTCTGACAACTTTTAACACCTACCTGCTTAACTAGCTAATATCTATGAATAGGAATCATCAATTATTAATCAATCTCGCTTTTCTCGGTACTAAATATACTGGATTGACTACCTATACTAAAAATATCATTCCTCAATTAGCTAACTTAAATCCTACCCTAATCACTTCTAATAGTTACCCAGATTTTAACACCTATCCTGTCTCGGCAAACCTCAACCAAGAGCAGGGAACCAAAGGCAATATTAAGCGCTTAATTTGGACAGAAACCAAACTCTATCAAACCTATCAACAATTAAAGTCTTCCCTGCTATTTACCCCCATTCCAGAAGCACCTATTTATGGAAATTGCCGCTATATTGTCACAGTTCATGATTTAATTCCCCTGCGATTTCCGAAATTTTCTCCTTTAACTTTTTATAATAAATACTATTTACCCCAAGTCCTGAAAAAAGCCACACATATTATCACTGTTTCCCAAGCAACTGCCGCCGATATTAATAAGTTTTTTAAGATACCTATTGACAAAATAACCGTGATTCTTTCTGGATATGATTCTGATAATTTTCGTCCTCTAAATCTGGCGACTCGTCCCTATTTTCTCTATCTTGGTCGTTATGATCCTCATAAAAATCTCGGTCGTTTAATTACTGCTTTTTCCCAAATTGATCCCGAATATCAATTATTAATTGTCGGTCAATTTGACCCCCGTTTTACCCCTGCTCTGCAGCAACAGGTAGAAGCATTATCAATCTCTCAACGAGTGCAATTTTTAAACTATGTTTCCTATGAAGAATTGCCGCAACTTTTAAACCAAGCAACTGCTTTAGTTTATCCTTCCCTTTGGGAAGGTTTCGGATTACCTGTACTAGAAGCGATCGCCTGTGGAACTCCTGTAATTACTTCTAATCTTTCCTCTCTCCCAGAAGTCACAGGAGAGGCGGCAATTTTAATTAATCCCTATAGTATCGATGAGATGAGAGAGGCAATGCAGCAAATCGCCACCGATGAACAATTACGTCTTAAATTAAAATCCTTGAGTCGCCAACGCGCCGAGCTTTTTAGTTGGGAAAAAACCGGTCAAGAAACCGCCACAATTCTGCAAAGTTTTCTCTAAAAATGGTGACAAAAAAACTTATCAATCATTGCAGGATGGGTTAGACGGCAGTAAGCATTAAAACCCAAGGATATGAGAGCAAAAACCTGTACTCTCCTGGGGAGATTGAGTGTTACTTCCTATATATTATTGTGCCATTCTTCGGGAATTTGAGCAACTTTTTCCTTACCATTAGGCTGATGAATAGGTTTTCCTAAAGGACGAATTTTGAGATTTCCTTGCCAATAAGCGGCGATTCTTTCCTTGGCAATTTTCACATATTCTGCTTCTTTTTCACTCCCCATCACTCGACGATTGTGCATAATACTAGCAATCAGAGAAGTTCCGACTCCGGCAAAGGGATCGAAAACCCAATCCCCCTCATTTGTCAAGGCTAAAACACATCTTTCTACTAATTCGATCGGATATTGACAAGGATGGATAGTTTTCTCTGGATGATTAGATTTAACGTTAGGAATATCCCACAGTAACTCATCCCATTCTTGTGCTAAAAACTCCCAAACATCGCTGGGATTTTTCCCTAAAGGATTACCAGAGGGTTTACCGATATTTTTACCTTTAAAATGGCGCTTACCTGGGTATTTAGCGGGGATTCTCACTGGATCAAGATTAAAGATATATTTATCGGTTTTTGTCAACCATAAAATAGTTTCATACCGGCCAGAAAATCTTTTAGATGTATGTAGTCCATGACCAAAATGCCAGACAATTCTATTTCTTAAAAAGAAGCCCATTTGTTTAAATAGCTGATAATAAAAAATATCTAAAGGATAAACTTCACCCTCTTGAACGAAATTTCCCACCTGCCAGCAAATACTGCCATTATCTTGCAAGATTCTAGAGAATTCTCGCAGAATTTTGGTTTGGGTTTCCAGATAAGTATCCAAAGAGATTTTTTTTTCGTAGTCTTTTCCTAAATTGTAGGGAGGAGAAGTAATAATCAAGCTCACAGAATTATCTGGTATAGTCTTGATAAAATTATTGCTATCTCCTTGATAAAGAATTATTTCGGCATCAGGTTGATAAAAGTCTCGCACTGATTTTGATTGAGAAAATAAGGGCAACTGATTCATAGAAAATTTAGCAGAGAAGAGCCACTTTTAATTAGGGTTTGCGGCAAAAAGTTTTTCCTGGGGGCAGGGTGTGGGGTGTGGGGTGTGGGGTGTGGGGTTTTACCCATTTTACATCCAATATTCAAGAGAGCCAGTTTTTTCAAACAATTAATGTTATCTGTAGCCAGCAAATATATCACAAAAATTCTACTTTTTTAGATAAAAATCGGGAAGAAAGTTTTAACTTTTTTCTATTCTTCCCTTAACTCAGATTAGCTCAAACCAGGGACGCACTCGCCTAATTCCACTGTAAAAGGTTGCCAAGGACGAGGAGCAATTACTTTTGTCGGCAAAGCATGGGATGTTAATAATTCTTGAAAAGATTCGGGACTACCCTCAGCACTTAACACCGCCATCAATAAACCTTTAAACTCGATATCACCGCCGGCAGCCGTAGAAATAATATATTCGGGCTGCAAGCGTTGACAGACTGCCAAGGCGCTTTCTTGTCCTTTGATTACCGGTCCGAGGAAAGGTATTTTTAAGTCAATCAAAGGAGTGATAATCACGGAGATTTTACCAAGAGAATCGAGGCTAGGAGAATGATAACCGTGGGGTTCGTAGTAGATACTCTGATTTGTCGCTAATTCCTTGATAACATAACCATTTTCCACCAGAGTCGGCCCGACTGGAGAACCGGGGACAGCAGTAATTTCGATCGCATTGTCAAAGATATAACTAGAGCCGTGGTTTAAAGGGATGCGATGGGTATAATTGAGCGCTCGAACCACTTTTTCGGCATTAGGAGAAGCTACCACGGGAATTTGGCGATCGAGTACCTGTAAAGTAGGAGGATGGGCGTGATCTTCCAAACCTTGGGAGAGAAGAATCAGATCGATATGTTCGGGAATGGCATGATTAGCGGTTTTTTTGCCCTCAAATAGCCAAGTTAAATTACCAAAAGTCAGGGAACCTACCAACCAAGGATCGAGAAGCAGGCGTTTTCCCCCGATTTCGATTAACCAAGAATTACTATCAAGCCAAGTTAACTGCATATAAGAAGAATGGGGATTTTCTTAATTTAATTTAACATTACCATTAATTTTTCTGCGCTTGGGGGTTTTTCAGTCATCAGTGAATGCCATTTATAGCAGTTATCTTAATGGTGAGGTAGGAAGTCTCTGGTTTTAGGGAACAGGCAACAGTAGCCAGTCGTTCGGGGATGATACCAAATTAGGTTACACTTCATCTTGAGGAGAAACGCTGTCACACTCCTCACTTAATGCTGCTCACTGAAAACCCAAATCTGATCACTGATTACTGATTACTGATTACTGATCACTGATCACTGATTAGTCAAGGCTTAAGAAATAGGGAAAGTTTAGCTATCTTAGGGAAAGTAGGCGCTAAAAGGGGAAGAAGAACGCATCAGCCGAGACTGAATTTCTATGACTAAACGTACCTTCGGTGTTATCGGACTAGCTGTCATGGGAGAAAATCTCGCTCTCAATGTGGAGAGTCGGGGTTTTCCTATAGCTGTTTACAATCGCACCGCCAGCAAAACTAAAGAATTTATGGAAACTCGCGCCGTCGGCAAAGATGTCAAGGCGGCCTATAGTTTAGAAGAATTCGTCCAAATTTTAGAGCGTCCCCGCAAAATTCTGGTCATGGTAAAAGCTGGCCCGCCGGTGGATGCCGTGATTGAACAATTAAAACCCCTTCTCGAAGAAGGAGATATGATTATCGATGGCGGTAACTCCCTCTATGAGGACACAGAAAGACGCACCCGCGACCTAGAATCGACCACTAAACTCGGTTTTGTCGGTATGGGAGTCAGTGGTGGCGAAGAAGGCGCTCTGCACGGTCCTTCCCTGATGCCGGGGGGTACAGAGTTCGCCTATCGGGAATTAGAGCCGATTTTAACCAAAATTGCCGCCCAAGTCGATGATGGTCCCTGTGTCACCTACGTGGGACCCGGGGGTGCGGGCCATTATGTGAAAATGGTTCACAATGGCATCGAGTACGGCGATATGCAGTTAATTGCGGAAGCCTACGATGTGCTGAAAAATGGTCTAGGACTAAGCAATCAGCAGTTACAGGAAACTTTCACCGAGTGGAATCGCACCGATGAGCTTAATTCTTATTTAATTGAAATTACCGCCGATATCTTTAAGTATGTTGACCCGGAAACCGGTCATCATTTGGTAGATTTAATCTTGGATTCGGCGGGACAAAAGGGAACCGGACGCTGGACCGTGTTAAGTTCCTTGGAGTTGGGGGTGTCAATTCCGACTATTTATGCTGCGGTTAATGCTCGCGTGATGTCCGCTTATAAGGATGAACGGGTGGCAGCCGCAAAAGAGTTACCCGGACCGGGGGAAACCTATCCGGGGGATGCGGCACTATTTGTGAATAAGGTGCGTGATGCTCTTTACTGCTCGAAAATGTGTTCCTATGCCCAGGGTATGGCCTTAATCGCTAAAGCTTCTCAGGAGTTTAACTATAATATCAGTCTGCCGGAATCGGCCCGGATCTGGAAGGGCGGCTGTATTATTCGGGCCGGTTTCTTGGATAAAATTCGCAAAGCTTTTGCGGAAAATCCGGGGCTGCCGAATTTGTTGTTAGCACCGGAATTTAAGCAAAGTATCCTCGATCGCCAAGAGGCATGGCGTGAGGTGTTAGTCTTAGCTAATAAGTTGGGAATTCCCGTCCCGGCTTTTAGTTCTTCTTTGGACTATTTTGATAGTTATCGTCGGGCCAATTTACCGCAAAATCTCACCCAAGCACAACGGGATTATTTTGGCGCTCATACCTATGAACGTACCGATAAACCCAGAGGTGAGTTTTTCCATACGGAATGGATGGCCGGACTGTAAGGCTATCTAATATCTTCTCCCCTTTTTATTTCTGGTAAAAAGGGGAATTTTTTGGCGATATTTTTCTGATTAATACTAAATCCGTTGAGTATAGGCTACATATCAGGACAGGCACTCATGCAATAGGCAAGAGGCAAAAGGGGGAATAAATAATCAGTTTTTAATAACCGGATTTAGTATAAGAGTTAAGTGGGTGGGTGGAATTAAATATAAGATGAACGTAGGTTGGGTTGAAGCATGAAACCCAACGCCCGATCATGTTACGCTACCGCTAACCCATCCTACTGGACTGTTTCAGCTAATTTGGTGTATTAGAAAAATGCTATAAATTCTATAATCTAAGACTTTAAGCCAAAATCTATTGCCCTATTTTAGTTGAAACAGTCCACTACAAATAATTGTGCCTCCCTACTTAGGGCTGGCTGAATAAATCTAAAAACCTTGTTGGATAAGACTTTTGGACTTTTTTCCCCTCAAAAAGTGCCAGCCATTGCGGGGATCGGGGGGAAAATTCAGGTACTTTTTCCCTGAAAATTAGGTAGTTGACCACCTGAAAATCGATAAAACCCCACACCCCACACCCCACACCCCACACCCTGCCACCACCGAAAAGCTTTTTGCCGCAAACCCTACTTAACTATCGGTCAAGAAATTTCGATAACCCTTGGGCAAATTGTTCGGCAGTCATGGCCTCAACCTCGGTTGACAGGGACTAAAAGAGAGCCGGTGCTGAGAAGTAAGTCCATAGTTGCCAATCGCTTCTAGGTGTTGAGCAGTGCCATAACCCTTGTGACGAGCGAGTCCATAATCGGGATAGCGTCTGTCCCAACGAGTAATTAAGTCATCGCGCCAGACTTTGGCCACGATACTAGCCGCCGCAATTACCGGGGATTGTTGATCTCCCTGAATTACCGCCTTTTGGGGGATTGACAAATCTTTAATAATGTGCTTGCCATCGACCCAGCAGAGACTGGGGGAAAGGGGTAATTTCCCGATAGCTCTGCTCATCGCCAGTAGGGAGGCATGAAAAATATTCAAGCGATCGATCTCTTTCACCGTAGCATAACCGATGCGACAAAGAAAATCCCGTTGTATTTGCTGGCTCAACTTTTGCCGTTTTTGGGGGCTAAGTTGCTTACTATCCTTCACCCCCAACTCCCACAGCCGCGCAAAACCAGAGGGGACAGTGACCACTACCGCCGCCACCACGGGGCCAAATAAAGCCCCGCGCCCCACCTCATCGACACCGGCAATTAAGGGTTCTGCGCTCATGACTCATCGGCAGTGGCGGAGGAACGACGACGACGACGACGCAGCACCGCGGTTTCAGCCTCTAGTTGTGGCTCCTCTGTCACCTCGGCGCTCACCGGGGTCTCGACAGGAATGACTTCGCCCAGAAAAACTGGAGTTTCGGGCGTAATCGGTTCGGGCGTAAAAGTCACTGGTGGACTAGCTTCTTGGTTGATTTCCTGACTAACTTCGCTAGTGGTGGAACGACGACGACGGCGCACCAAGGAGCGATTTTCGGCTTCCTCGCTGGTTTCCGTCGCTTCTACCGGGGTGTACTCGACTTCTAGGGTAGGAGTCAAGGATATTTCAGGAGTAACAGGCATTTCTGGGTTTTCCGCTTCTCTTTCCCCTGCCAGTTTCACGGAAACAATCACCGATTTCGGGTCTTTAAACTCCTTATCCACCAGAATCAGGGGAGAAATGCCCATTAAAGAATAAACTTCCTGTTCTACCGGGGTCATTTCCACGGAAACCCGCTCCCGTTCGCTGACGGGGATATTTTTGGCGGCGCTGGCATCTTCTCCCCGTTTCGAGAGACGGGCGGGGCGTTCTCGTTTTTCCTCAAAGCGTTGGGGTTCTGATTCCGGCTCGATTTCGTTGTTAACACCGTTAGTAGAGGCTTTTTCGCCCCGTTCCTCTTTTAGTAACAGTTCCGAGGGACGACGACGGCGGCGACGGCGAGAATTATTAACCTGTTCTTGATAGTTGGGATGGAAGGAAAGATCTATCTCTTGGGCGTTTTCTTCGGCCTCAAATTCGGAGAAAACTTCTAGATAGGGTTCGGCCGCCGCAACGCTAGGAGCGCTCTTATCGGGTAGAACTTTTGTATTAGTCGGAGCAACGACAAAGGTTTCTTTTTCCCCGCGGCTAACGGTGGGGGTTTCTAGGGCGATGGCGTTGCCCTCTCCGGGTAGATGGGCTAAATGGCCCAGTCCGCCGCAATGGTTACAGGTTTTGCCGAATAATTCATAAATGTTTTTCCCCTGACGCTTACGAGTTAATTCCACTAACCCCAATTCCGATAATTGGGCAATCTGGGGCCGGGCCTTATCGCTTTTCAGGGCTTTATTAAACAATTCCAGCAGTTTCAACTGGTCGCGACGGGAATCCATATCGATGAAGTCCACCACCACCACACCGCCGATATTTCTCAAGCGCAGTTGTCGGGCGATTTCTGTGGCGGCCTCGCTATTAGTCCAGAGTACGGTTTCTCGGGCCGTGGCCGAACGGGTAAAGGAACCGGAGTTAACATCAATTACCGTTAAAGCTTCCGTCGGTTCGATGATAATGTAGCCGCCGGAGGGTAAATCAACCCGGGGTTTGAGGGCCTCGCGAATGGCGGCGTTAACCCGGAAATAGTCGAGAATTGGCTGGGTTTCCCGATGGGAGTCGATATAAACCCCTTCGAGAGCTTTGCCGCCGCCCCAGTTCGTCAATTGCTGTTTAACTCGTTTTACCGCCACCGGGTTATCCACAACAATGCGATTGACATCGGCACTGTACATATCCCGCAAAACCCTTTGAATAAAGTCATCATCGCGGTTAAGCAGGGCCGGGGCGCGGCTGCTGACGGCCATCTGTTGGATGCTCTCCCACTGTTTTTGCAGAAATTCCAAATCCTCGATAATCGCTTCTTCCGCTTTGCCTTCGGCCTCGGTGCGTACCAGCAAACCCATCCCCGCCGGTTTGACCAAAATCGCTAAAGCTCGTAAACGGGAGCGCTCGTCTTCACTGCGGATGCGACGGGAAAGATTCACCCCGCGACCATTGGGCATCAATACCAGATAACGACCAGGGAGAGTGACATTTCCCGTTAGTCGCGGTCCTTTATTGCCGGTGGGTTCCTTCATTACCTGTACCAGCACTTTTTGCTGGGGGGCCAGTAATTCCGTGATAGCACCGGCGGTTTTTTTCAGTCTTAAGGGGCCCAGGTCGGTGACATGGATAAAGCCATTGCGTTCCGCATCGCCAATATTGACGAAGGCTGCATCTATCCCGGGGATGACATTTTCTACTAATCCTAGATAGATGTCGGCCACCTGCTGATTACCTGTGGCTACAACTAATTCCTGAATTTGATCTTCCCAAAAAACAGCCGCTATATGGTGTTGTTCGGCTATGATTATTTGTTTTGGCATTCAATTTCCTCAATCTTTCGGTTTCAAAAGCGACGGACCATGGGCTATTTGTCTATGCTTTGAGGCTACTTCTGGAAATCTGGTCTTGTTAAGAAAGTTCTAAGAAGATGAGTCCGCATCGTTAAAGCCTCATCTTGATGTTCATCTGCCTCTCAGACGTGGGAACTGAGTCTTGGTTTCAGTTGTTAAGTCTGTTCGGCAACTGCCGGCTTGACCCACAATTAGGTAAGCACAGCCAGGAGACGAGATTTTCAATTAATCCCTGAGTCTTGCTCGATAACAGCATTTTTTATCCGTTTCCGCCGGTTCTGTCTATCAGAATCTAGGAAAAAAGGAGTTTTTGAGTTACTCCCCTCGGCAACGGGTTTCTGTGGAAGGGAAAATAGCGCACTTTTCGATTTTCCAAAAACCACGATTCTTTTAAGAAATGCTTTAATCGAGTCTTATAGACGACTATAACTCACTCGGTCACTCTCTGACAAGACGATGATCCCCTGACCAAGATAAATTTTTCGGGGCAAGAAAGGAGTCAATAGCTAGAATTCAGGAGTCAGGAGCAATGATAGGCAATAAAATAGACCTAAAAAGCTATATAGCTGACTTTTTAGGCTAAAATTCCCTTTTTATCTCCTTTTGGCTTTCTAAAGAATTAATTAACCCGCTAGTCCAGCTAGGATTATTCATGAGATGACCGGATTGACGGTTTCCTTAATCCCTTAATTCCCGTTCAGGCAAGGCGATAACGTTCAAAATTCCCTGTAAATCGGCTTCTGACTCGATTTCTAGCAATTCTTGCAGGTAGGGACGATAACGGTATAGTCGATAACCTTTCCCTTCTAACCATCGGGCCACGGCTAAATTACTGCCTTGATTACCGGCAATATTTTCGTAGAGAATAATCGGGGCAAAACGCTCAATTAAAAGTTGACTACCTTCTAAAACCGGTACTTCGTGGCCTTCCGCATCAATTTTGAGTAAATCCACCCTTTCTAACTGATAGGTATCAATTAAACTATCGAGGGTAAAACAGGGAACTGGTTCGTAATTGTCTGACTTTAATTGGGCTGCATCGGTAACGACTTCATTTAATTCACTAGCTTGATACAGGGATAAATAAACATTTCCCCCTTGATTACTGGCTGCTCCTCGACAGGGATAAACCCAAGAAAATTGATTAACCCGACAGGTTTCTTCTAGTAACTGGATACATTGGGAAAAAGGTTCAATAGCGATAACTTTTCCCGTCTTACCGACTCGATGAGCGGCACTAAAAGTATAAACTCCGGCATTTGCCCCCACATCAATAACCGTCATTCCTTCCCTAATACTATGGCGCCAAAATTCCATTTCTGCTTCAAACCAATCCCCTTGGGCGAGTAAAACTCCCGTGACAAAACTGCGAAAACTTGCTTCTACAGCTAGGGTAATATCCCGATCAAAATCGAGATAGGTAAAGGGCTGATTTAGCTGTAAATTTGTCCAACTTTTCCCCGTTACTTTCGCTGTTTCTAACCAAAAATTAGCTAATTGTTGTTGTCCTAATCCCCGATAGGCTAAATAAAGAGCTTGCAAATTGTCAGCATCTTCCGGATCGAGATTAACGGCGCGATGGAGATGAAATAAACCTTCTAGCTGTTGATTAATTAATTTGGCGATACCTAATTGACGATTGAGATGACAGGAATTGGGGTTAACATGATTAGCTAATTCCAGAAATCTTACCCCATTTTGATTATAAAAAGCCAGGGATGAGCGATATAATATTTCTGTAGATAAAAACAAGGTCTGCTCGCTATAATTAGCGGTTTCCAATAAATCCCTTAATAACTCCTGTCGGTTATGGGCAGGAAAATAATAAATTAACCCCGGGGGATAATTAGCATTCACCGATGATAGCACTTGGACTAAAGCATTAAAAGCATTTTGTGCCGCTAAATCTCGATCGCCTACTAGATAATAAACTAGAGCTAAATGGGCAGTAGCAAGGGGATAAACCGCCATTTCTAGGACTCTTTGCAGAGATTGAAAAGCCATCTCCACATACATCGATCGCATTGGGGAATTTTCCGCTTCAATTAAAGCCATCACCGCACAGTTATGAAAATCTAAAGCCGTTTCTGGTTCATCCCAATTAGTAGATAGATTTTCTGCGATTAAAAACTCTCCATCCAGTGCCGGATTAATTGACTGGAGATACTGACGATAAAGCGCTAAATAATCACTCATAATCTAGTATGGACTGCACCCATTTGGGCGGACGAGAAATCGGATTACCGAGGCGATCGAGAACTAATAACGCCACTAAATGCACGGCAAATAAGTATAATAAACTATTGACAAATATGCCCACAACTGCTATCGATTGCACTTGCAGCAGCGTCGGTTTAGCGAGAATCCCTAACCAGGTGAAAATCCAATCGATAAAATTAGTCGCTTGGGTAATCACATATAACCAGAGATTTTCGCCTAAAAGAATTGAAAACAGCCAAAAACGAAAGAATAAACCAAAAGCCCCCAACAGTCCCCCAGTCAAGATAGAAAATTCCCAGCGCGCACCCCGGCGCCAGCATAGCCCCAATTGTAACCCCATCAAGCCGTGGGGAATCAAAAAGACGATACTGCGAGTCGGTCCCATTAACACCGACAAAAGTAAACTGGAAACTAATGCTGTCATCCAAGCACAACGAGCGCCCCAACGTAAATAGGCTAAAGCGATAGGAATCGGGAAGAAAACCCTTAATAACGGTCCGAGGGGAAAATAATAGTCAATTAACCAGATTAAACTGGTAGCACTGGCCAAAAAAGCCGTCTCCACCGTGATCAGGGTAGCGATAGACTTGAGAGGAGATGGTTGGATAGGTTTGGCAGTGGGTTTATCTAGGGGTTTCTCCTCTTCCCCCAGATCTACCCAATTGGTTTCATCTATTGTCTCTTCTGAGGATTGAGCGGGAGCATTAGCGTTAGAATCATTCATTCTATCAGTTATCCGGTGGTCGGGACGGGGTGGCCAGCTATTCTTAGCTTAGACTGGCGACTCCCAGTCAGACAAGAGGCAAAAGGGGGAATAAATAATCAGTCTTTAATAACTGGATTGAGTATCAGGTGTTAGGGGTGGGGGAATTTACGGAAAATTTCCCTATTTTCACTGAAAAAAACTGGCTCTAAATACCTTCTAAATCGGCTCCTAACTCGCGTAAGCGAGATTTTAATTGTTCTATTTGTTGTAAAGCTAAAACCTTCTCTTGACGTTCCTGTTTAGCCACTTCTGCGGGGGTAGGAATTAATTCACCCTCCCTATTGAAATAGCGTAATTGTTGTTGATAAATACCCAGAAATAAGCCTAAGAGATCGCTCCATAGCCAACCCCTGTCCGTCGGTTCAATTGCTTGATATTGCCCTTCCATTAGCCGAAATCCTTGTAATTCTAAGGTTTCAGGATCGAACCAAAAATAATCGGGAGTGCGAAAAATATCTTGATAAATTTGTTTTTTCTCGCCGCGATCTATTTTGGCGGTACTAGGAGACAGAATTTCCACGATAACATCGGGATATTTGCCCCCTTCTCCCCAAACTACCCAACTTTTTCGATCTAAGCGTCTTTCTGTTCCCAAAACGACAAAAAAATCTGGTCCGCGAAAATACTCAGATTTTTTCTGATTAGGACTATAATAAATGGTCAAATTAGCGGCGGCAAAATAATCATTACGCTCTTGCCATAACCATTCTAAACACTGAAGTAAAATCAGAATTTGTTGTAAATGAGCGTAGCTTTCCAAGGGGGGTTCCTCACTCCAGATATCCCTGGGGGGAAATTTTACCTCATCCGCACAAAACTCGTTATTGTCGATGATGGGAAAAGTGGTCATCTTTTTTGAGGTTGGGTGTCGGTCATCTCATTATATCAAAAAAGGTGGGCGATAAACCCACCAGAAAAATAACCCAAAAACCTTAACGATAATTAGGACTTTGGATATCTCTAAGACGCGCTTCGGGACGTTTAAATCTGTCCATTTGTGCCTCAAAGAATTGACGATTTTTAAGTAAATGTTTGGGATTAGGATCGTCGAGGGGATAAAGTAAAGCAGTGCGTAGAGCTTGAATAACTGCTGAAGTAACATTATACATCGAGCGCTGGAAACTAATACCCAATTGAATCAAAATATCGTCTTCCCCCCGGCAGTTTTGCTGATAGTAATCAATTAGATATTGGGGTAAAAAATGATACATATCATCCATTAACAACGTCGGCGGAATTCCCGCAGTACCCACGGGGAAAACATCCGCATAAAGAATGCCATAGTGAAAGTCTTTTTGTTGGTAGGGAACCTGTTTGGCTTGGGCATTATAGGACTTTGTACCCCGGAAGGGAGCAGTACGATAAAAGACCGCTTCCACATAGGGTAAAGCCGCTTCATAAAGCCAAGTAAAAGCCTTTGATTTGGGGATAATTTCGTAGCATTGACCATCAATATAAACGTGATGATAAATTGGCCGGCCAGCGATGGCAAAAATGCCATTAACGAGGAAATTCATAGCATCGGGAACACCTTTAAACCCCCCTTCATCGTAGATATCAGACATCTCGAAAAATACCGGGGCCATCACTTCCCAGAATAGTCCTAAATTGGAGTAGTAGGACATCATCCGCACCTGTTCCAAAAACATATCGGGGAACAGGTCATAAAGTTTCATCATCACCGGGTTTTTCTTGAAATAGGCCTTAATAGCGCGGTCGGCATTTTGGCGATATTCTTCTGAATCAAGATAGGCATCAAATAAACCCCAACCCATATCGCGGCCATGCCACAACATAGCTTGCATACAAGCTTCAGCAAATTCCATATTAACGCGATCATGCCAAAGATGATGGATTAATCTGGGCATTTTTCTGGTTTTACCTTTATCCATGAATTCTAACAATTCAGGGTGAGCGGAACCCGTACCGCGCCAGATGCGTAAATCGGCATTATCGCCAGCGTAATGATTTTGTAGGTCTAGGTATTCTTGGGGCAGAAAATATTTAAAAAAGGGCAAAGGATCGAGGAAAACTTGTTCGGCAATGTAGAGCAGATCTCGCCAATAAAAATCCATCGGTACGGCATAAGCTTTATAAATGCCGATAATTTGCATCAGGTTTTCGGGAGTATCCGGCAACATGGATCCACCCGCTTCTAAACGATGGATAATGTCGGCGAATTCGTGAGTAGAAGGGGGAATTTTGGCTTTGATTAATGTCCCAGTCATAGTTTTAGGTAAAGTAATTAGCAGCGGTTACAATAATTCGGAAACAGCAAGGGATAACTAACTATTACTCAAAAATTTACCCCGATTCAACCAGTTGGTTTTTGAGGACTTTTGCGGAGATTTTTTGAAGACAAAACTAGGTTTTGCTTCCCCCGATAAGCTGGCAACCATCGAGTTAGTGGTGGGTTCAATCCAACGGACTAAATAATTGGGTTGAATACCTAAAAAGACGATTAATACCATTAAGACAAAAGCGGGAATAGTTTCCGATTTCAGGACTTTGGGATAGTAGGCAAGTTTGTTATCCAATTTACCAAAACAGGTGCGATTAAGCAGGATAACAAAGTAAACCGCCGTTAAACCGGAAGCGATGATACAGAGAACCGTCTGCACGGGAAAACGGGAGAAACTACCCTGAAAAACGATAAATTCCGCCACAAATCCCACTAATCCGGGGATACCAGCACTGGCCATACCGGCGAGAATTAATAGGGCGCTAACCAGGGGTAAACCGCGAATTGGGTTCATTAAACCGTTTAAAACGTCTAAATCTCTAGTTCCGGCTTTGCGTTCGACAATGCCCACCAGATAAAATAAAAGGGCGAGAATGAGACCATGGCTAATCATTTGCGCGACGGCACCAAGGACGCTTAAACCCGTGCCGGCGGCGGCTGCTACCAGTATATAGCCCATGTGACCGATCGAACTGTAGGCCACCATGCGTTTAATGTCTTTTTGGGCAATAGCGCTCAAGGCCCCGTAAATAACGCTAATAACGCCGACAATTGCCAGTCCGGGGGCGATTAAAGACCAAGTTTCGGGGAATAATTGCAGACCAAAGCGAACTAAGCCATAAGTACCGAGTTTAGCGAGGATACCACCTAATAAAATTGCTGTAGCGGGGGAAGCTTCCGTGTAGGCATCCGGTAGCCAAGTATGGAGAGGTACGAGGGGTATTTTGATGCCAAATCCCACTAACAGCAGAGTTAAGAGTAGTAACTGGGTTTTTTGGGAGAAATCGGCGGTGGAGAGGGAGGAATAGTCAAAAGTGCCGCCATTGAGGAAACCTATGCCTAAAAATGCCGCTAGGACTAATAACCCGGAGACAGCAGTGTAGAGAAGGAATTTAATCGAAGCATAGCCACGTTTTTCGCCTCCCCAGATAGCAATCATCAGATAAAAGGGGATTAATTCTAGTTCATAGAAAACGATGAACAGCAGCAGGTTTTTGGCCATTAATGCCCCAGAAACCCCGGCGTTAATCAGGAGGATTAGGATGTAATAAAGTCGGGGACGCTCTACTTTTTCTTCGGTACTATAGATAGCTATTCCTGTCAAGAAACAGTTTAAAATAATTAACAGTAAGGACAAACCATCGACTCCGAGGTTATAACTTAAACCGATTGGTTTTGCCCATTCGCGGTATTCAGAAAATTGAAAGCCATTACTGGTTAAGTTATATTGGGTCAGCAGATATAAAGACCAAAAGAGGACGGCGGCAACAAAAAAGAGGGTAATTTGACGTAATTTTGCTGGGGCAAATTTATCGGGGAAAAGACCGACGATAATTGCTCCAATTATTGGCAACCAAAGCAGGGTACTGAGCATATTGGTATCGATCAAATTTATAATGACTGGGATGAGAAAAGGATTAGCCAACCGACACGATGACTAATCTAGAATTGACTAAATTAAACTCACTTTGCCGGTATCGAGATCGTAGTAGGCTCCAACAATTTTTAATTGTTTTTTATCTACTAAATCACCCATGACCGGGGATTTGCCCAATTTCTCTACTTGATAGATAACATTGGATTTAATTGCTCGCTCAAGTTTGTTAGAACCGGGTTGTTTTTCGGCCCGATCAACTCCCACCTGTAGGCCATCGATTAAACGACCGATTTGACCGGGGAAACGACCCCCTTCAATGGTGGCTTTTACCGCTCCACAACGAGAATGACCAAGGACAACAATTACCTTGGCTCCTAATACCAACGTACCGAATTCGAGGCTACCAATTTCTTCGGAAGTGGCTAAATTTCCCGCTACCCGACAAACAAATAGATCTCCTAATCCGCGATCAAAAACGATTTCTGCCGGCACGCGAGAATCGGCACAGCCCAAAATTGCCGCAAAAGGGGCTTGACTTTCGGCCACTTCTGTGAGTCGAGCTTGATCGCGGTTAGGACTTTTTTTTCTTCGTTCCCAGAAACGTTGATTGCCTTCCATGAGCATAGTTAAGGCCTGGTCTGGGTTCAATCCTTGATTTTGAGCCGTTAGCCATGGCTGGGAATTAACAGCGGTTTGGGCGTTAGTTTGGGACAACTGAGAACCCAAAACAGTGGCGGCTAGACCGGTTCCCAAAAAACCACCCCCATAACGGATTAATTGGCGACGAGAGGTATTGAACATAGGTAATTGTTTCCATTAATCAGGACAAATCCTATTGTCAGGGCCGGGGATGCTAAAGAAAAGCCTAAGTTATCAAATCTTTAACTGAAAACTAGAGAAATTTGTGCTAGTAGGGGCCAGCAGATGATAATACCGATCAAAGCGACCCCCAAAATAATCGACAGAAAGTAAAATTGGGTTTGGCCCGAGACGTTATATTTCAAACTCTGACCACCAAAAACCGTGGCTAATCCCACCAGGTTAACGATGCCATCCACCAGAAAGGTATCGATCCAGTTAATAATTTGCGAGATTAATCCGACGACAAAAACGATGGTAACTTTATACAATTGGGCTGTATAAAGGTCGTTGGCAAAGAAATCTTGAAGGGCTTTCGGTTGAAAAACGATCGGTTTGGAGATATTTTCATTCAGGTAAATATAGGCTGCCGGAATTACGCCAGCAGCACTGGAAAGTACCAAGAGAAAAGCCACTCCCAGATTTAAGTCACTTGGTAATAAATGCCATTGCGCCAATAAAATCGGCAGATGAAGGGCGAAACCCATGGTCACAGTCATGGGGATAACTAAGGGCCAAAGAGCTTCCGGAGAGCGCAGGGTCATTGGTTTGATTTTACCGCCAAAGAAAACGCAAAATTCTCTAGTGACACTAAAGGCAGTTAAAGCATTGACCAACAATAGCACTAATAACAGTAAACCACTGATTTCTGCGAGGCGATCGCCCATGCGGGCCAATGACCAAAAACCACCAAAGGGAGGCAGTGCGACTAAACTAGCGGCACCGACGAGATAACAAATGCCGGAAACGGGACGACGGGACCATAAACCGCCGTATTGGCTTAAATCTTGGCTGATATTATTCCAAATGATGTTACCCACCACCATGACTAACAGGGACATAGCGATCGCATAAGTAAAGAGTAACACTAAAGCGGTTTCCGTTTGTCCGGTGGCCACAGCGATAAAAATCAGCCCCATGTAGGCGCTGACGGAATAGGAGAGGGAGCGCTTGACATCGATCTGGGCGATCGCAATTAAACCCGCACCGATGGCAGTAACAGAGCCAACAATGATCATCACCTGTAAGGTTAAGGGCGATAATTGCAGCACTGGCTCTAATTTCACCAATAACCAAGCACCGGTGGAAACGACGACGGTATTCCGCAGAATTGTCGCGGGCATCGGTCCCTCCATGGCCTCATCTAGCCATAAATGCAGGGGAAATTGAGCGCATTTGCCCATCGGACCAGCAATCAGGGCTAAACAGAGTAAATTAGCCACATTGGGGTTTAAATTGGCTGTAGCCGCCCATTCTGCTAATTGGTCAAAGTTCCAGGTTCCCGCCAAGGGTAAAAGGGCCACCACTCCCATCAACAGGATTAAATCGCCAATCCGTTTGGTTAGAAAAGCGTCCCGCGCCCCTGTCACTACCAGAGATTGATTGAACCAGAAACCAATCAGCAGATAAGTGCCGAGGGTGAGAACTTCTAGCACACAATAGCTGAAAAATAGCGAATTACAGATAACTAGGGCGCACATACCCCCTTCAAAGAGGGCGACGAGAGAATAAAACCTTGCCCAACCCCAATCCATTTCTAGATAGGCGATCGCATATACCTGGGCGGCGAGGTTTAAGCCGGTAATTAGCAGTAAAGCCCCGATATTAACGGCCGAAATCTGCACATCTAAAGATATGCTTAAATCTGCGGCATTTAGCCAATTAAATGCTATAGATTGGGGCGGACGACCCCAAACGGCGATCAAAGCAAAAAGGCTATGCAAAAAAGCCCAGCAGGTCATGATCAAGTTCAGATAACCGGCCGGTCGCGGGCCGGTTTGCCGGATAATACCGGGAGACCAGGGTAGAGCGAGAAGTGCGCCCGCAAAGGCGTAAAGAGGTACCAACCAGATAGTCTGGCTGAAGGACTCGAACATATAAACACCTCAAGAAGAAAAATGATCCTGAATTAAAGTTTAAGGTTTAATGGCTCACTAATAAGCTGTCACCATTTTTTAACGGGGCATTAATCGGGATAGTTTGACTAGCTTCCAGCAGGTATTTTAAAAAAGCATCGGCAATCACGGAAAGTTGTTTTCCGGCCAGGTAACAAACGTACCAATTGCGCTGAATTGGAAACTGTTCCACGTCGAGGATGGCTAATTCGCCGTTTTCTCCTTCCGAGATGAGAGTATGCTTAGATAGTACCGATATTCCCAAACCGCCAGAAATAGCCTGTTTAATCGCCTCGTTACTGCCTAATTCCAAACGCACCTTTACCTTAATATCGTGGAGATTAAATAATTTTTGTACCGCTTGGCGGGTTCCAGATCCCGATTCGCGCATAATAAAAGGTTGCTGGTTGAGGCACTCAAGGGGGAGATTTTTCTTACCCACCAATGGATGATCTCGTCGCGCCACCACCACTAGGGGATTCTCGAGGAAAGACTGAGAACAAAGTTCCACTTCTTCCGGCGGTTGACTGAGAATATAGAGGTCATCCTCGTTGTTTAACATTCGCTCTTGCAGTTTCTGATGATTAGTCACTTGCAGGGCGATGTCAATACCGGGATACTGTTGACAGAATGCCCCCAGTAATCGCGGTACAAAGTATTTAGCGGTAGTAATTACGCCTAAAGTCAGTTTTCCCTGTCTAGTTCCCTTAATATCGGCCACTTTCATCTGAAAGTTGTCCAATTTATTAAAAATCTCTTGACAGGTGAACAGTAATTCCTTACCCGCTTCGGTTAAAAATAAACGTTTGCCAATTTGCTCGAATAGCGGTAAACCCACGGCTTTTGTGAGTTGTTTGACTTGGGTTGAGACGGTAGGTTGAGTGATAAATAACTCCTCGGCCGCCTTGGTAAAGCTACTGTGTCGAGCGGTAGCCTCGAAAACCCTTAACTGGTGCAGGGTTGCCTGTATCAAGTTCTTATCCTCTTCTCAATAACAACTATTTGTCACCATCAATCCTAACGTTTTTATAGATTCTAGTCAATTAATTTTTTGATAAATATAGACTCTAATAGATATAACCACCGCTTAAGACCTTTTTCAGCTTTTTTCTCTCTCCTCCCCCCTCCCCGTCTCCCCACACCCCCCCACACCCCAGGGTTGATTCAAGGGAGGGTTTTTTCAAGGTAGGGTTGAATCAAGGGAGGGTTGATTCAATGTAGGGTTGATTCATGAATCAACCCTACCCTTGATAAGGGGGGTGTCTGATAATTTTTAACTACCTACTTAATTATCTTGCTACAATC
>NZ_JAPZRB010000609.1:0-6007 GCF_027531105.1 Microcystis sp. LE18-22.4A | reverse complement strand
GGGGAAGTGGGAGCCAGAGCATTTGTACGACTATTTTCCACAGGCAGTTTAAATACAGTACAGCTTAGAAGACGAACAACAAACCTCGAGAATTTGTCCTAGGATAATATTTGTCAGCTAAGAGGGGGATAATATGGGGCGATTCTGGTTAAAGGTGAGAACTTTTGGGCAAAATATCTTAATCGGTTTAGGTTTAGTCCTATTAATCGGTTTTTATCACAGTATCAGCGCCAAATCTACCTCATTAATGATTGTTTATCCTCCCGATAATCATCAAACCACGGCATCGAGAATCTTTTTTATTGGTTCTGCTCCTCCATCGGGTCAAGTTTTGCTCAATAATCAACCGATTCAACGCAGTGCTAAAGGATATTTTGCCCCTAGTTTTCCCCTAGAAGTTGGCGAAAATAATTTCACTATTCGCTATCAAAACCAAACTATTAATCGTCAAATAATTCGTCGAGATACTCAAGCAGTTATTCCCCAAGGATTAGCTTTTGCTGATAACTCTCTCAGTCCTTCTGTCCATAGGACGAGGTTAGTGGGGGAATGGATTTGTTTTAGTGCGATTGCCACTCCCCAAGCTCAGGTTTCTGTGCAGTTAGGAGATAAAATTCTGCCTCTTTTACCCCAACCTCAAACCACAAAACTGCCTAGTAATGCCGCAGTTTTAACTAATCTTAATCAAGCGAATTCCGAGGATAAAACTGGTTACTATCGAGGTTGTCAGCAGTTTAAGCAAGAGGCTAACTTAGGAAAACCTATTTTTACAGCACAATTAAATAATCGCTCTATTAGCCAACAAGGTCAAGGAGAAATTAACATTATTAGCGATCAAAATTTACCAGTGATTGAAATTATAGCGGTCCAAGGGGTAGCTCGCACGGGGCCGGGTAGTAATTATTCCCGTTTAACTCCTTTACCCCAAGGCACAAAAGCGAGAGTCACCGGGAAAGAGGGGGATTGGTTACGGTTAGATTATGGTGGTTGGATTTTAGAGCGAGAAACCCGTTTAATAGTTAATGAGGTATTGGATAATGCTAATATTCGTGGTCTCTCTTCTCGCAGTATCAATCAAGCAACAGAAATTATTTTCCCCCTCTCCCATCCTGTACCCATCGCCGTGAGACAAGAAGATGATAAATTTATTTTGACCCTTTATAATACCATTGCCCAAACCGATACAATTTTTCTGGTGGATAATCCTTTAGTTAGACGTTTAGATTGGCGACAAATCAACCCGACTACTATAGAATACACTTTTAATCTGAACCAAAAACAACAGTGGGGTTATAGTCTTCGTTACCAGGGGACAAATTTAATCTTAACCCTGCGTCATCCCCCGGAAAAAAGTGATAATTTACAGGGCAAAGTTATTTTATTAGATCCCGGACACGGAGGTAAAGAAACCGGCGCTGTCGGTCCGACGGGTTACACAGAAAAAGAGATTAATTTGGTTATGTCTAAATTAATTAAACAGGAGTTAGAAAAATTGGGAGCAACAGTTTATTTAACCAGAGAAACTGACATCGAACTATCCCTACCAGCACGGGTAGAGATGATTAATAATCTGCAACCAACCCTAGCACTATCGGTTCACTATAATGCTTTGCCTGATGATGGAGATGCCTTAAATACTCAAGGAATCGGCATATTTTGGTATCATCCCCAGGCAGCGGATCTATCGGTTTTTCTCCACGATTATTTAACCAAAAATCTTAACCGTCCTTCCTATGGGGTATTTTGGAATAATTTAGCTTTAACTCGGCCTTATAGTAGTCCTTCTTTGTTATTAGAGTTAGGATTTATGAGTAATCCTCAAGAATTTGAATGGATTACCGATACTCAGGCACAAAAACAATTAGCGCAAGTTTTAGCCGCCGGAATTAGCCAATGGTTTCAACAATCTGGGGTAATTGCTTCCAGTTAAGATTTAATGGCAATCCGAGGGAGATAAGCTTAAATCTTTGTGAAAAATCAAGCCCTAGCTGGAAAGCCAGTGATAGGATTTGCTGGAGTTTTTATCTTAATCTGAGGAAATTAAATCAAGTTCATGGAAAAAATGTTACCAGTGAACAGCAATCGGACAAAATAACTGCTAGATTACAAGGTATAGTCCATCACTCTCTGGTAGATATTCAAACAGCGATCACTGTGTGATAAAATCGCTGTATTAGCCAACAAATAAAGATAGTTTACTGAAAATTTGCCAACAATTCACGCCCTTATAGACAACTTGATCGCTGCCCCCCTTATTAAGGGGGGATTAAGGGGGGATCAAAACCACCTTATTAAGGGGGGATCAAGGGGGGATTAAGGGGGGATCAATCGCTCACCTCAAGGTTGGGGTAGCCCAATTAAATCCCACTCTTGTTATTATTCTGCTCTACCCATGACTAACTCTTTATATATCAGCACGACGGCAACGGGAAGCGGTAAAGCGTTAGTAGCTTTAGGAATTATTGACTTAATTCTCCGCAAAACTAATAAAGTTGCTTTTTTCCAGCCAATTGTTCTCGACTGTTCCGAAGGTCATCGGGATGAAGACATTGACTTAATCCTCAATTATTTTAAATTAGAACAAACCTACGAAGAAGCCTTCGGGTTATGTTACGAAGAAGTTAAGGATTTATTGGTACAACAAAAATTTGATGAAATCATTGAAAGAATTATAAAAAAGTTTAAAAACTTAGAAAAAAAATATGATTTTATCCTCTGTGAAGGTTCCGATTATCTGCAAGAAAATTCCGCCTTTGAATTTGAACTAAATACAGAAATCGCCAAAAATCTCGGCCATCCCATCTTAATATTAGGTAATGCTCACCAGCGCAGTATCGAAGATGCCCTTAGTCCGATCCTGATTTCCTGCGACACCTACCAAGATAAAGGTTGTACGGTGATCGGAATTATTATCAATCAAGCTGAAGAGGAAAAAATAGAGGAATTACGGAAAACCCTAACTAAAATTTTTCCCCCCCAAGAATATGCCCTAGGAGTGATTCCCCACAATGCCAAACTGAGCAGCCCGCGAGTAGCAGAAATCGCCCAACAATTACAGGCAAAAGTTCTCTACGGACAGCAGAGATTAGACAGTTTAGCTAGTAACTTTCTGGTGGTGGCCATGCAGATGCAAAATGCCCTAGAGCGGTTAAAAGAAGATAGTTTAATTATCACTCCTTGGGATCGCGGCGATGTGATTATCGGGATGTTACAGGCCCACCAATCAGCCAATTATCCCCAATTAGCTGGTATAGTCTTAACAGCAGGTCATAACCTCAATCCTTCGATCGCCCGTTTAATTGACGGTTTGCCCGATCCCTTACCGATTCTCTCCGTCACCACCGATACCTATACCACGGCCGAACGCATCCACGATGTGCGAACCACCCTAACCTCGACGG
Source organism: Microcystis sp. LE18-22.4A (assembly GCF_027531105.1). NCBI lineage: Bacteria > Bacillati > Cyanobacteriota > Cyanophyceae > Chroococcales > Microcystaceae > Microcystis > Microcystis sp. LE18-22.4A. The sequence continues at coordinate 2,606 of NZ_JAPZRB010000609.1, read as the reverse complement.
ACTACGATAAAATTAACCTCAGTCTGCAGCTTTTTCACAGTAACATCAATCTCGATCGCCTAGAAGCGCAAATTCGCACTTTGCGGACCCAGGGGATTACCCCGAAGATGTTCACCTATAATCTCGTACAACAGGCCAAAGCGCAAAAACGTCACATCGTTTTGGCCGAAGGAACCGAACCGCGCATCCTCCAGGCGGCCACAGTTTTAATCGAACAGGATATCGTCGATTTAACCCTCTTGGGACAACCGGACGAGATTGCAATGGTGATAAAAAAACATGGTATCACCCTCGATCTCGATCGCCTGCAAATTATTGACCCCGTGGCTAGTCCCCATTTTGAAAGCTATGTGCAGACCCTCTACGAAGCGAGAAAAGCCAAGGGAATGAATCTCGACATGGCCCGGGATTATGCACAGGATGTCTCCTATTTTGGCACTTTAATGGTGTATCAAGGCGATGCTGATGGTATGGTATCGGGGGCAGTGCATACCACTCAACACACGATTCGGCCTGCACTCCAGATTATCAAAACTAAGCCCGATTGTGCGATCGTCTCCTCGGTCTTTTTTATGTGTCTAGAGGATCGAGTCTTGGTTTATGGGGATTGTGCCGTGAATCCCGACCCTAGCGCCGAGGAATTAGCCGAAATTGCCCTATCTTCTGCCGAAACCGCCCAAAAATTCGGAATTGAACCGCGAATCGCCCTGCTTTCCTATTCTTCAGGTCAATCAGGCCAGGGAGAAGACGTGGAAAAAGTACGACAAGCAACCAAAATCGCTAGGGAAAAACGCCCCGATTTGAAGCTAGAAGGGCCAATTCAGTACGATGCGGCCGTGGATAAGGAAGTAGCTGCCCAAAAAATGCCGGGGTCAGAGGTAGCGGGCCAAGCAACGGTGTTTATTTTTCCTGACCTGAATACAGGTAATAATACCTATAAAGCCGTGCAGCGGGAAACGAAAGCTTTAGCCATCGGTCCAATCCTACAGGGATTAAAAAAACCCGTCAATGATCTCAGTCGCGGTTGTACCGTTCCCGATATTATCAATACGGTGGTGATCACAGCAATTCAATCCCAATCTTTTTGAGTTATCAGTTAGAAAACGGGTTTCTCAAAAAAACCCTTTTTCTGGAATATGCTTATACCATTTCTCTAAATGAAAACTACACATCGAATTTAAGTCACCCTTTTTAAGGGGGATTTAGGGGGATTAAACTTCTGTAGTCAGACTTTGGAGAATTGGTATTATTTCCTCCCGACCGGGCCAGAGCGGGAATCAAAACTATCTCAATGGAGCGAGATGAATCGCGACCAGAATAAAACTAACGCGGTAGCGTTTCCACTTTCGGGGAGTTTTGGTTCTCGACGTATTTTTTTAGTTGTTCGACAGTAACGTCGCCACAACTAGCCACGAAATAAGCTCCCGTCCAAAAATAGGGTTTGTTGTCGAAATACTCGGCCGCCAAATACGGAAATTCTTGTCTAATTAAGCGACTACTAACTGTTTTAAGGTTAGCGATTAGTTTGGTCCATGATTGTAATTATAGCGTTTCCTGTTCGCAAGAGATACATTATCGATGGTGAAAAGCTTAATTAGCAAAGGTTAAACTGTGCCACACAGGTGTGAGAACCGCTATAGTTGATATCCTAGGCAGTAAGTGTTATAATTTAACTATACATCACGCTCACGAAAGACAGTGATAACGCTTACCTACCAGTACAAACTAAAGGTAAACAGACAACAGGAACAGGAGATAATCCACATTCTTGATGTTGGCAAAAGCGTTTATAATTACGCTCTTTCAGAACGGAAAGATTGGTTAAACTCTCGAAAGTGTCTTGCGGATCACTGTTCGCTAGTTTCCGAGTACATAATTCCTGCGGATGAACCCTATCCTAATTACTTCGTTCAAGCTAAAAATCTAACGGAAGCTAAAAAAGTTTACCCGATATTAAAGACGGTTAACGCTCAAGTTTTACAGCAAGTCTTAAAAACTTTAGATAAGGCGTTTAACCAGATGAAATCGAAAGGCTTCGGCTTTCCTAGATTTAAGAAAAAGATGCGGAGTTTTGTTTTTCCTGCGCTGTCAAAAAGCTTTCTAGGTGACGAATACTTAAATTTTCCACAATTGGGAAAAATTAGAATCAGGCAATCTAGAGAATACCCGTCTGGGTTCGAGCCTAAACAAGCTCGAATTATCCAAAAAGCGTCGGGATTTTACGTTTCGGTTTCCTTCCAATCCCAAGAATCCGTCCCCGATATAACGACTGGGAAGACCTGTTTAGGAATTGACGCGGGAATTGAAAGTTTTGTCGCTACTTCACGGGGAGATTTAATCAAAGCCCCTCGATTTTTGTTGAAAGTACAGAGTAAGCTTAAATTGCTACAAAGACGCTTGAAACGGAAAACTAAAGGCTCAAACAATTGGTTAAAACTCCAAGAGAAGATAGCAAGATTACACGAGAAAGTGTCTAATACTCGTAGAGATTGGCATTTTAAGTTAGCTCATTACCTTTGCGATTTTGCTGATAATATCTTCGTTGAGGATATTAACTTCGTTTCCTGGTCTAGAGGGATCGTTAGAAAACAATCTCTAGATTCGGG
>NZ_JAPZRB010000431.1:0-9374 GCF_027531105.1 Microcystis sp. LE18-22.4A | reverse complement strand
AACCAAGCTAAAAACTGAACCTTGACAACAGATAGTAGGGGGTTTTGTTCAGAAAAGAATTCAAATTCGGCCTTGAACGAGTAAAACTTTCTAGGAAATAAGGTTGAACATGAGATTTTTTCGACTTGTTCAAAGTGGCCGGAGGGCATCCGGACACTCAAAACGGACGTGGAGAAAGAGTCAGACTTAAGCAATTAAGCGTTTTTCGGTGAAGCGTCAACCCCATTCAGCGACCACCCTAAAAAAGTGGCGTGGTGAGGAATCGCCGTCCGTTTTACGGCGGCGAGGATGTCAACGTATCGATCGAACCCCCGACTATTCCCCATAAATATCGGTTCGGTTACTTCAGCCACCCGATCTCACTTGCGGCGATTGTTTCGCTCTTTCTCGCCATTTTTTTGAATTTTCTGTGATTACCTCGCACATCGATCGGGCTTTTTCCGCCGCATCCCGTGCCATTTCCAGAATTTCCTCTAGTTCCCGTTCATTTAGTCCTGTTTCTTTTTCGTCCATCACCGTAAGCCCTCCAAGCGATTTTTAACCTGCGTCACCCTTATTTTAGTCTCTAAAATACGTCCTAACTCGATCGAGATATCTTCCCCGGCCTCCTGTAAATTTGCTGGGGTCGGTTCTGATCGATCAACACTTTCCACACGCTCGCGGATTTGATTCCTGGCGCGATCAGCGTAAAATAAGCTAGTATTCACAAAAGCCATCAATTGAATTAATGTAAAATTGTCGGGAAAACGATTTAACAGATATGTACCGATTTTGATCGCTTCTCTCCCGTCACTTTCTAGGCGATCTAGTTCTCGATCGATCCTTTCTACGAGCGCAGTTAATTCGGACGGTAAAGGCATAAATTGAAGAATAAGACAGGGGACGATTTTAACCTAGCAAAAACAGGCCGCACAAAGACCGAGCGGAGCGGTTTGATTGGGAAAATTCGATAACTCGAATAGAAGCGATCGATCACACATAGATAGCCTCTCGATCGATCCGTGCCTTGAGGTAAGGATTCAGAGAATCCCGATAGCGGATCACGTCCACTTCCCGTCCGAATAGGTTCTCTAGTTCGGCTTTCAGTCTGACTCTTTTAAGCAGATCGGGGGGCATACATACCACTATATCTATATCGCTCGTCGGTCGGGTTTCCTCTCTGGCTACCGAGCCGAAAATGCCGATTCGATCGATCGCGTATCGTTCCTCCAGTTCGGGTTTCAGGGTTCGTAAATGTTCCAATATCTCGTTGGCGGTGATTTTATCTACCATCTAATTTACTCCCTTTAGTTAATCGTGCGATCGATCTCTCGATCCTGATCAAAGACTAAAACGGGCTGCCACAATCGCACAACCCGTTCCCAATCAATTTAATTTTTAGTCGGTCACAATTACTTTTCCAGTTTCCGGCCTTTGCACAATAAACCCACCCCGGCAACAGAGAGTAAACCGAGAACCGTCGCTGGTTCGGGAACGGTGGTCAGGGAATAATTGGCGAGAACGAAGAGTTCAGGAAGAGTAGAACCGTAGGCACTGCCGGAAGCGAACAGGTCGGTCGTGTTACCTACAATAGCGTTAGGGGGCAAAAAGCCGAATCCATCAATACAATTCGTCGTGTTACAAGCGACAAAATCCAGTCCCGCTCCGTCTAGGGATAGCACCGCCTGACCCGTTACAACAACACCAGCAAGAATGCTATCGAGATAAGAACCTATGAACGGGAGGGCAGGAGCGGGAGAGCCGTTAAAGGTGGTATTACTGATAGAACTGACGAATACCGTGTTGTTATCCAGTTGCAGGGTTCCGTCAACCGTTGCAGTGATGGTTCCTGCGCTGGAGGTGTAGGAAAAGTTAAAAGTTGCGGCGCTGGCAACTGGTGCGAGGGTGGCGGTGGCTACCGTGGCGAGGGCGACGGAATAGCAAAAGGAACTTTTAAGTGGCATAGAATACATTGTTTAGCTAAATTCCCCCGAATCTTACCACCCCCCCCCCGATTTTGTCAAGGTTTTTGTTATTTATATTTCTTATGCTTTATCTAGCTATTGATTACTCGATTCGGGATTTAGGGCGATCTCCCAAGAGAGCGGCGAAGGGGTGCGCTTTTCTGGGGTGCGGGGGGTTATAGTTCCCATCATCAAAGAAATACTCTAGCCGCCGATCGCTCTTGTCATTGGCCAAAGACAAACAAAATAACTAGCATTGAAATAGTTATAGTCTCCGTTTCGGTGTTCCCGTTGTCCCAGTTCCCCTGATAGGATTTAATCGGTCGCCTAACTCTGGAGCTAAAGTAGAGATAGGGTTTAATTGGAGCCATGTATGGAAGCGATCGAATTTAGGACGGTTATTCATGACGGTCAAGTGAGCGTTCCCCCCCGATATTCTTCTCAATGGGAAGGTAAGATGATACGGGTGATTGTTTTGGATGACTCGGAAATCGTCCCCGATCCGAGCCAGAAAACTGAAAAAACGATGTTCGAGGCGATTTCTTTAAATACACGGGGATTTAGATTCGATCGGGACGAGGCTAATGCCCGATAAAGTTTTTATCGATACTAATGTCTTAATTTACGCGTATTCTGAGGATGAGCCGGATAAACGACAGCGAGCGATTGATTGTGTTCGATCGGGTGAGGCTTGGATTAGTACACAGGTTTTAAATGAAACGATAAATGTATTAAAACGGAAATTTTCCCTAAGCTATTCGCAAATTCGAGACGCTGTACAAGAGCTTTCCGAGGGATTCCCAATCGTCCTCGTTTCTGTTAATACGATAGAGATGGCATTGAATCTAGCGGAACGTTATCAATATAGTTACTTTGATAGTTTAATACTGGCCAGCGCTCTGGAAGCGGGCTGTCAAATTCTCTACAGTGAAGATTTACAAGATGGTCAGCGAATCGAGAATCAATTGATGATCGTTAATCCCTTTGGTTAAGTAGGTAGGTGTTAAAAGTTGTCAGACACCCCCCTTGATAAGTAGGGTTGATTCATGAATCAACCCTACTATGAATCAACCCTACTATGAGTCAACCCCACCTTGATAAGGAGGGCAGGGGGATCAATCGGTCAAAATTACCCTTCCAGTTTCCGGCCTTTGCACAATAAACCGACCCCGGCAACAGAGAGTAAACCGAGAACCGTCGCTGGTTCGGGAACGGTGGTCAGGGAATAATTGGCGAGGACGAAGGGTTCGCCAACAGAAACAGAACCGTAGCCAGCGCCGGAAGCGAAAAGGTCAACCGGAAATATAATGCCAGCGGTTAAAAAGCCGAATCCATCATTACAATTCGTGGTGTTACAAGCGATAAAATCCAGTCCTGATCCGTCTAAGGATAGCACCGCCTGACCCGTTAGACTACCAGAAACGAAAGCCACAAAAGAACCTGTCAACGGAAGAGCGGGGGCGGGAGAACCGTTAAAGGTGGTATTACTGATAGAACTGACGAATACCGTGTTGTTATCTGGTTGCAGGGTTCCGTCAACCGTCGCAGTGATCGTTCCTAAGCTGGAGGTGTAGGAAAAGTTAAAAGTTGCGGCGCTCGCAACCGGTGCGAGGGTGGCGGTGGCTACCGTGGCGAGGGCGACGGAATAACAAAGGGAACTTTTAAGTGGCATAGAATACATTGTTTAGCTAAATTCCCCCGAATTTTACCCCCCCCGCGATTTTGTCAAGGTTTTTATTATTTATATTTCTGATGCTTCATCTAGCTATTGATTACTCGATTCGGGATTTAGGGCGATCTCCCAAGAGAGCGGCGAAGTGGTGCGCTTTTCTGGGGTGCGGGGAGCGATCGGTAAAATTGACATACACTATAATTATCAGAGCGATCGATGTTTAAGTAGGTAGGCGTTAAAAATTATCAGATGCCCCCCTTATCAAGGGAGATCCCCCCGCCTATCGGCACCCCCCTTATCAAGGGGGGCAGGGGGGATCGAACCTAAAATCCATTTTTAATTTAATTATAACCAGCTACTTATCTAAGTTAAAAACAACAATAAAACTAGCGATCGATGGGCGTGATCAGTAAAGTCAAATTACGAGAGTTTTGGGAACGCCACTCGGACGCGGAAGACGCTCTTAGGGATTGGTATAACTTCGCTAGTAAGGCTAACTGGAAAAATTTAGTAGAGGTTCAAGGTCGCTACCCGAAAGCGGAGGCGGTGGGAAATTTTACAGTTTTTAATATCAAGGGAAACAAATACCGTTTAATCGCTGACATCAATTATTCTCGTCAAACCATTTTCGTTAAATATATTCTAAGTCACGCTGAATACAATAAGGAGAACTGGAAAAATGATCCCTACTTCTAATCCATTAACCTATGGTGATTTACTCTTGCAGTATCAACCGAAACCGATTAATAACTCGCAAGAATACGAGCGATTTTTAAGCATAATTGAAGGGATGATGTCACGGGAGTTAAGCAATGACGAAGGACTATTATTTGATTTACTGGTGTTATTAGTGGAAGAATACGAGCGGAAACATTATCCGATCGCCCGAACAAATCCTACCGCTACGTTAGAATCTTTACTGCATGAATTCGATATCGATAGGGAGTGTCTTGTCGATATTTTCGGCGATCGGGATAGAGTAGAATCGGTGATAGGGGGGAAACAGGCGATCGCTCCCTCTCAAGCCGAGTCTCTGGCCGAATTTTTTAATCGTTTAAGTGCGAAACTGGCGTTAAGCGCCCGTGATTTTCTCTTGTAGCCTCGCTTTCCCTCGGGGACTGGGGGGGAAGACCATATAACAAATCCTTACTTTCTTCATAACTTTAGATTAATTAAGATAATGTTACAAAACTTTATGAAAAAGCCGTAGTATGATAATTTACGCCAGTAAAGCGAACACAATAAGGAGCAACACCCATAATGCAGTCGGCCGAGATGTTGCTGACAGTCCCCAAAGAGTATTTAAAAGCACCGGGGGGCTTCAACCCAAACGTTACCATGTTTTTTAGTGCCTTGAGCCTAATAACCCTATCTACCTGTGGCTATTGGCTATGGTCCTGGCCCGACTGGATTTGTTTTAGTGCTAATGTCCTCGCTTTACATTTATCGGGGACAGTTATCCACGATGCCTCTCATAATTCTGCCCATAGCAATCGGACATTTAATGCTGTTTTAGGTCATGGCAGTGCTTTAATGCTCGGTTTTGCCTTTCCGGTCTTCACTAGAGTCCATTTACAGCACCACGCTCACGTTAACGATCCCGAAAATGATCCAGATCATTTTGTCTCCACCGGTGGCCCTTTGTGGATGATTGCGGCCAGATTTTTTTATCATGAAATCTTCTTTTTTAAGCGGCAACTCTGGCGGAAATACGAACTGCTGGAATGGTTCCTCAGTCGTCTTTTTGTTGCTACCATAGTCATCTTCGCCTGTCAATACGGTTTTATCAGCTATGTGATGAATTTTTGGTTTGTTCCCGCTTTAGTGGTGGGAATTGCCCTCGGTTTATTTTTCGATTATCTCCCCCATCGTCCTTTCCAAGAGCGCAATCGTTGGAAAAATGCCCGAGTTTACCCCAGTCCCCTCTTAAATCTGCTGATTTTAGGGCAGAATTATCATCTCGTGCATCATCTCTGGCCGTCGATTCCCTGGTACAAATACCAACCGGCATACTATGCCACTAAACCGCTTTTAGATGCGAAAGATTGTGAACAGTCTTTAGGTTTACTGCAAGGTAAGAATTTCTGGAGTTTCCTCTACGATGTCTTCTTGGGGATTCGCTTTCACTCCCATTCTTCTAAATCTAGCTCATAGCATTTATCGTAATGGTGAGGTACAAGGTTTTCGTTTTGGGGAGTCGGTGGTCGATTTTATGAGAAACTTTGTATCTGTACCGGTTTTGTTGTCAACTTGATTTTTTGAAGGAGGATTTTATGGGTCAGCATTGGGGAAAAGCCTTAATTTTAACAACAACTTTCTTGACAATTAACATCGATTATGCTAAGTCTTTAACCTTTGGTGAGGCCGTGGGTATTGGAGCGGGGGCCTTGTTAATCAACCGGGCGGTACAGGATAATAGACAACGTTATCGATTTGTGCCACCAGAGCAAGAATTTCAGCGCGGACTAGAGGACGGGTTTAACTTTGCCCGCTATGATAATCCGCGCAATTCTAGAGACTACGATGACGGTTTTATCGAGGGAAGAAGACGGCGGGAGTCGGGTTGGTCTAGTCCCAACCGGAGAGGTTGATTATTTTTTTGGTCTGCGTCCCACTTCGGCGGTTTCTTGAATGGAAAATATCCTCAATTTGCCGTCGATGGGAGCGACTTTAGCCACCGCTTCCGATGCAACTATATAGTTATCACCCTCGGTGTTGGTAATATTGACTACTCGCTCGCGAGTGACAATCGCCATCTCGTTATTAGCAAGAATATCCACGTCCCAATTCTCAGAAAGAACCTCTATACTTTTAATATTTTTGTAGGATTCCTCTAAAAATATTTTATGTTCCGTGATGCCATCTAACTCAAAAATTTCGGTACTAGCATCGGTTTTAATGGTCAATTGCGAGGAAATAAACGGGGCATAGTGTTTGAGGATTAGGGCGATATTTTTATCTTTAATAGCGGTTTGAATGTCTTCAATCATTGCTTTAATTTCCGCTTCGCTGATTTTTTGTCCCCAATCGCGATTACTCGATTGTTTCACTGGCACTATCGAGGGATTAGCATGGACAAAAGCGGGGGAGATGCTGGGGAGAAGGGATAAACCGAGCAATAGAACAATTAATTGGGGAGAACGCATAATTTAATAAACTTGGTAAATTCAACCCGAATCATAGCATTTTCTCGTTACCGAATAAATCCTCAAGGTGAAAGTCCCCGGTTAGGGAAGCTAAGAGAGCAAAATTCTGGCTGTGCAAAGTCTAGGTTGATCCTTTAGCTATTTTGGCTTGATATTTCCAGAATAACAGGGGTATGATCGCTAGGTTTTTCTTGTTTTCTGGGTTCTCGATCGATCAGACAATTAACGGCTTTTTCGTATAGCTGAGGAGTTAAATAAAGATGATCGATTCGCCAACCTCGGTTACGAGCAAAACCACCGCTGCGATAATCCCACCAACTATAATGTCCCGCTGCCGAGGTGAATTTTCTAAAGGCATCTTGTAACCCAATTTCTAACACCTTTTCTAAAGCTTCTCTTTCTTTAGCTGAAGACATAATATGATTTTCTTTGCCTTTGGGATCATAAATATCTTTATCTTCTAAGGCAATATTAAAATCACCACAGATACATAATTCTTCAGGTTGAGAATTAATAATTTTATCTAGATATTTCCTAAGGGTTTCTAACCATTTAAGCTTATAAATATACTTGTCACTATCTAGGGAAGAACCATTAGGAACGTAGAGATTAATAATCCGAATATCGCCGATTACTCCAGTAATTACCCGTTTCTGTTCGTCTAGTTCTCCTGTTAAATTTTCGCCGATAATTGGACTAAATCCCACAGTGATATCGTCCAGGGGTTTTTGGCTAAGAATCGCCACACCATTATAGGCTTTTTGTCCAGAAATATAGAGATGATAACCCAAAGATTCAAAAGCTTCTCTGGGAAAATCTCGATCGATTACCTTAGTTTCTTGCAAGCATAAAACCTCAACGGGATTGAGTTGTAACCAATTAATTACCTGCTCTTGTCGGCTGCGAATCGAGTTGACATTCCATGTGGCGATTTTCATAGCTAGGGTCTGCTGAAAAAGTTTGTTGGTGGGGGCAGGGTGTGGGGTGTGGGGTGTGGGGTGTGGGGTGTAGGGTTTTACCGATTTTGAGGTAGTCAGTTACCTAATTTTTAGGGAAAAAGTACCTGAATTTTACCCCCGATCCCTCCAATGGTCGGCACTTTTTGAGGTCAAAAAAGTCTAAAAGCCTTATCCAACAAGGTTTTTAGATTTATTCAGCAAGCCCTAGCTAAAAACCGATAATTTTTCTCACACTTCCTCAGCAAAACTGGTGCGACGCACAAACTCAAAGGGACCGGCGATCGAACCCCAGACTAATTGATCGGTTTCGGGATCTAAACCGCGATCAACGCTAATTAATCCCCGTTCACTAATTTCAAAACTATTATCTAAATAAGTCATTCTATCTTTGCGAAAGACTAAACATTGTTTACCCGGTTTCACCACCCCTTTAAAACTGTTACCTGTCCAAGTGACATTCATATCACAACCCAGCATCGGTTCTAATAAGTCTAAGGTGAGATTTTTGAGACGCTGGGGTTCTCTAGAAGCACCAAAAAAGTTAGCTTCCTCTTTAACTTTAAAGTTTTCTAGTTCAATATGATCATCGACTACCGATAATTTAAATACTCGCAAACGATAGGGAGTATTGAGCATAAAATCGTAGGCCTGCTCTAAAAATAAGCTGGTTCCCTTCAGTAATTCATCGGGCAAAGGGCGCATACACACGCGAATATGGGCAAAAAAAGGCGGATTAGCAAAAGCTTGTTCTTGATTACTAAAATCCGCCGCCATCCAGCGTGCTAGGGTTTTTATATCCGTGGGATGAGTCATAGTTTTTGAGATGTGAATGGCTATTAGCTATCAGCCATCAGCTAGTTAATCGCTCTGATAAATTTTCACTGATTACTGATAACTATGCCCCGATAATTGTTATTGTGCGATTACTTTAATTTCGATATCGGCACTAACTTCGGGATGGAGTTTGACTTGTACTTTATAGACTCCCAATTGACCGATATCGGGGACGGTAATACCACGGCGATCGATTTCTAATTTAGCATTTTCTAGAATAACCGTAGCCACATCTTGACTGGTGACAGTACCGAAAATGGCCTCGTTTTCACCCACCTGTTTAGGGATGCTGTAGGGACTGAGTTTTTCGATCGCAGTTTTTCTGGTTTCCGCTTCTTGTTTTTCAGCGAGGAGACGTTGACGCTCTTTTTCTTTCCTAAATTCTGCCTGTTTAATTGCGCCCTTGGTGGCTAAAACGGCCACACCTTGGGGGATAAGGTAATTGCGCGCATAACCGGGGGCCACTTCCACCACATCGCCATTTTCACCTAATTTGCTGACTTTTTGATTGAGGATAACCTGCATTCGTTTCGCCATGATCTTGACCTAAAACAATAGTTCCAAAACCCCTATCATACCATGCAATCGTTTTTATCTGTCCTCCCATCCGGACCGTCAGTTAGCTATGGAAAAACTACTTGGGGTTTGCTGAATAAATCTAACAACCTTGTTGGATAAGGTTTTTAGACTTTTTTTCCCTCAAAAACTGCCGGCTCTTCTCGACTTTGTGTGATAATTTTTGCTTATGGAATCGTGAAAGGCTTACTGGGCAAGACTTTTAGGACTATTTTGCGGATATTCTATCAGTATAGACCTCGTT
>NZ_JAPZRB010000510.1:0-14314 GCF_027531105.1 Microcystis sp. LE18-22.4A | reverse complement strand
GTTCCAGCGTCGTTTGTTTCGCTTCGCTTTCGCTTCGCTTCAACCGCGCATTTACCAATGTATCTAACTTCCCTAAGTTTGTCAACCCCTTTTGGCAAAATTTTTTGATCTTTTTTCTATCCCTTGCTACATCAGCCTTTCGGACTTTAGGGTTTTTTCTGGTCGGGTCTTTTTGTCTAGTAATTTTGTTCTAATTAGCTCTTGATGGTGGTGACAGCGTTTTTGCTCAAGAGCAAGATGAAGTATGAGGGGATTTGGCATCATCTCTGGATGGCCACCTACTGTTCTGGCGTTGTCTGTTCCCTACTGCCAACTCCGGTGCGGTCTTAAGGAGTAATCTTAGATAGTCAACAACTCAGTTCCCTCTGATCAATAATAATTTCTAGTCAGCTTGCTCCCATCCCCGATTCTTTCCTTAGCTTTTTGCCTGCCGTTGTATCGATCTATTTTGAGCAAGAGAAGCTGAGAACCTTTGTGGGCAGGCTTTTGAACTTAGCTTGTGTCCGTCTGGGCCAGTTTTCCTAGCCATTGCCCCATAACTGATATATTTCCTGAAAAACTGGGCAATCTAGGACTAGACAGCATCGTGATAAGGGGGGATAAGACCTTGGACTCCGCTAACGCGCAGAAAATTCTCGGCTATTTCATCGAAGAAGCAAAAGAACACCTGGAAACTTTGGAACAGGGGATTTTAGACTTAGGCAATCTCGTGAACAATACTGAACAGATGAACGAGATGTTTCGTGCCGCCCATTCCATCAAGGGGGGGGCGGCCATGTTAGGTTATAGCAGTATCCAAAAAACTGCTCACCGTCTTGAGGATGCTTTCAAAATACTGAAAGAAAATCCCCTACAAGTGGATCAAAAATTAGAATCTTTGTTCCTCGAGGGTTATGATCTGCTTCAGATATTGCTCGATAAGCTGCCCGGTCCATTAGGTTTGCAAGCAGAGGAAGCTAACGCTATCGTTAAAAAAGGTGAACCGACTTTTGCCGAATTACAAGCCCATCTTAACTATCTTCTCGACCAAAAAAAATCTACCCCAGCTATTGCGGCAACCTCTTCTATCTCCATCAGCGTCAGAGATATCCTCAAACAGATGTTACAACTGTTCAAACAGGAAGAAACCAGTGCTTCCCGTCAGCAATTACAAAAATTAATTTTATCTCTGTCTCAATTGGCTTCAGAACAGCAAAAGTGGCAATATTTAGTTAAAAATGCCCAATCAGCCCTGGCTAACCCCAAACATTCCTACCGCACTCTCGCCCCGGTTATTATTAAAGAATTAAAACAAGCTAGTGATTTATTGGAATGGGGTCGCGGGGAAGAAATCACCGTCAGTCAAGAATTGCAGTTATTAGCCACCGCCAAATTACCACAAATCCTGATCACCCTAGAACCGGAATTAGTAGCTAGTACCCTGCTGCAAATGTTTAATCGCCAACAGGTCTCGCAACTGGTACAGTTATTACAAATGAGACGTTGACATCTGCGCTGGTGTCAAAAGGTGGGGGATTCCCAGGAGAATAAACTTAATTGTTTTTAATTTTCGTGAGTTAGGAAGATATGTAATTAATTGTGCGCCCACCGAGGTGGCAATAATTCTAGAGGGTGAATTGGGATAGAGCCAAACCGGAAAAAGCTAAGATATGGCAAGATAAAAACTTAATGCTGACGGCTGACCAATATCAGACCTGATGCAGTATCTCTTTAGTCACCGGTCAAGCTGGGATTTACTGAGAGTAAGCAATCTGCTAGAGTTTTAACGTTCGTTAAATTTCTCGGGCAGAGAAAACAAACAAAACCATAATGGTGTTAATGGGTGTGTGGAAGTGCTTAAAAATCTCAATTTTTCGGGGCGATATTCCTCGCTGGCCCTGCTGCTGGCTATTTTCGGATTATTTCACGGGACGGTAATGGCCGAAGAAGAACCGCAAGAAACGGTTTTTCCCCGCTTCGAGCAGATAGTACAGTCTCCTCCTGCGACGGGAGAAACTACGCCACCCGTGGCAGCACCGACGGAAACCCCGACGGAAACCCCAAGCCCCGCAGAAACTCCCACAACAGCCCCACCGGTGCCGGCGGAGGAGTCGCGAGTTTTGGTGGCCGAAGTGGTAGTACAGGGGTCCGATCGAGAATTAGAAAATCTAGTTTATAATACCATTCGCACCCGACCAGGACGAAGCACGACTCGATCGCAACTGCAAGAAGATATTAACGCCGTTTTTGCCACGGGCTTTTTTGCCGATGTGCGGGCAGTTCCCCAAGATACGCCTCTAGGGGTGCGAGTCACCTTTGAGGTGCAAGCTAACCCCGTTTTTCAGGGCGTACAGATTCAAATTGCCCCGGAAACCCTGGACAAATCGATTTTACCTACCGGGGTGGTCGAGGAAATTTTCGCTAGTCAATACGGCAAAACCCTGAATTTGCGGGAATTACAGGCGGGGGTAAAAAAAATCAATGACTGGTACAGCAAAAACGGCTATGATCTGGCCCAGGTAATCGGTGCGCCGCAAGTCACTCCCGATGGTCGGGTGATTCTGGTCATTTCCGAAGGTTTAATCGAAAAAATTCAAGTACGCTACTTTAACGTCGAACAGGAACCGGTCAAGGGTAAAACTAGAGAATTTATCATTACTAGGGAAATGCGCCTAAAAGCGGGGGATATTTTTAACCGCAATACGGCCCAACAGGATTTACAGCGTGTTTTCGGTCTCGGTTTATTCGAGGATGTGCGTCTGTCTTTTTCTCCTGGCAGCGACCCAAGGGAGGTGATTGTTAACGTCGATGTGGTGGAAGGTAATACCGGTTCCCTAGCCGCTGGGGGTGGTATTAGCTCGAATGCGGGCTTATTCGGGACTGTTAGCTATCAACAGCGCAATTTTGGCGGTAATAACCAAACTTTAGGGGCAGAAGTCCAGTTAGGGGAACGGGAATTTTTATTCGATCTGAGTTTTTCCGATCCTTGGATTGCCACGGATAATTTCCGCACTTCCTACACGGTGAACGTTTTCCGGCGACAGTCGATTTCTCTGGTTTATGATGGGGAAAATTCCTCGATTCGGACGCTGAACGATAATGATAGTCCCCGTATCGTCCGGACGGGTGGCGGTATTACTTTTGTCCGTCCTTTGGCCGCCGATGTGTTTACGAAACCAAAATGGGTGGTGTCCCTAGGCTTTAACTATCAACAGGTACAGGTGCAAAATGCCAATGGTGACATCTCCCCTCTGTCTGCACCTCTCAACGGTTTTGGCAGTCAACAACTGGCTTTTAGTTCCTCTGGGATCGATGATCTACTTTCTCTAAATATTGGCGCTATTCGAGATTTTCGCGATAATCCCCTGCAGCCCACCAGTGGTTCTTTCCTGCGTCTAGGTTTAGAACAAACTATTCCGGTCGGTTCTGGCAGTATTTTCGGCACTCGTGTTCGGGGTAGTTACAGTTACTTTATCCCCGTTCGGTTTATTAATTCCTTTAATCTCTTTGAAACCGATATTTTTAAAGGTCAGCAATCCCTCGCTTTTAATGTGCAAGCAGGGACAGTATTAGGCGATTTACCCCCCTACGATGCTTTTATCGTTGGGGGTAGTAACTCTGTACGGGGTTACGCCGAGGGAGAAGTGGGTAGCGGTCGCAGTTATTTCCAAGCGACGGCCGAATATCGTTTTCCCATAGTAGCAATTATTGGGGGGGCGTTATTTGTCGATTTCGGCACTACTATTGGTTCCCAAGGAGATGTCCCCGGTCAACCCGGGATTGTCCGGGGTTTACCCGGTACCGGTCTCGGTTACGGTTTAGGTGTTCGGGTACAATCTCCCGTCGGCCAAATTCGGGTTGACTACGGTTTTAATGTCGATGGTGGTTCTCGTCTCCATTTCGGTATCGGGGAACGATTCTAATCAGTTATTGGGGGTGGGGGATTAGGGAAATGGGGAAATAGGGAAATTCAACTAAAACCCCAACACCCTAAAACCCTAAAACCCAACCCCCAAAACCACTAATAAGCTTTTCACTTTATTACTTAATAATTATGGTTTCTACTATCGCTAAACAATTTGAATTATCGGGAATTGGCCTGCATTCGGGGGAGATAACCCAGGTGCGCGTCTGTGGGGCAAATCCGGGGGAAGGACGTTATTTTGTCCGCAGAGATTTAGCCAATCAACCGATTATTCCCGCTCTAGTTTCTTCGGTTTACCAAACGACTTTATCAACGGAATTGGGACAAGGAGAAGCCAAGGTTAGAACTGTTGAGCATTTATTAGCGGCCTTAACCGCTTTGGGGGTAGAAGATGCTCGCATTGAGGTGGATGGTGCGGAAATTCCCCTCCTCGATGGTTCGGCCAAAATCTGGGTAGAAGCGATCAAAAATGCTGGTTTAGATAACTCTTTTTCTCCATCAGATTTAACTATTTCTCAACCGATTTGGTTGTACGAAGGAGATGCTTTTGTGGCGGCGATTCCTTCCCCTGAATTACGTTTTACCTACGGGATCGATTTTACCTATAAACCGATCGGTAATCAATGGTATAGTTGGAGTCCTGATCAGGAAAGTTTTAGTCAAGCGATCGCAGCTGCCCGTACTTTCGGTTTTGCCGATCAAATTGAATATTTACAAAAGGCTGGTTTAATTAAAGGAGGCAGTTTAGAAAATGCTTTAGTCTGCGATCAAAATCAATGGTTAAATCCTCCTTTACGCTTTGAAAATGAGCCAGCAAGACATAAATTATTGGACTTAATTGGTGATTTGAGTTTACTGGGAACTATTCCCACCGCTCATTACATGGCTTTTAAAGCCAGTCATAAACTTCACGTTCAATTAGCTAAAGCAATTCAGGGTTAATTATACTAAATTCTGTTTAAAAGGTATAGGGTAGTGGGAAGTGGGGCTGTCTGGGGGCGGGGTTTTTACTTCTGTCGATGACATGGCTTTCGCTCGATCGTTCTCTACTCAAGCCTTTATCCTAGCATTGATAACCCTTAGCTATTAGCCGTCAGCTATCAGAATCATTCCAACATCGTCGGGTTTGCTCGGTGACAGGTTGCCAATCCAGAACTCAACCCACCAGAGCAGCATCGCACTTTAACCCACAGCTTCAATAAATGTGCATGGTGCGTTCCCCAAAATCGATCAGTGGAGCAGTGGGAGCCACATTAGGGAACGCACCCTACAGTGATAGCGATCGCACTAAATTTCCTGTGCGCCTAACTACATATTATACGGCAACTTTCTGTATAACACTCTCCAGAGTTAACGATATGGGTCAACTTTCGGTATATCACTCCATTTAGGCGCAATCGCCAGAAGTTTTCCCCATATCACCCCCAAAAGCTTGTTAGCCAGATTAGCATATTGCCAAAAACCTTGTTTAACTAAATTCCTGACAATAAGCTGAAACAACAGGAATTTTCCGGGATTCTAGCAATGATTCCTATGTCTGACCGCACCCCTTGACAAAAATTTATATCGCTTGTTCTAGGTATGTTTTGGGGGTTTCAGTCGGCATTACTTTCTATGAGATTAAACTATTGGGACTTAGGCGTTTTCGGTCAGCAAAAAAGGCTCAAACCATTACGGGACAAAGGTTTAACCTCGATTTATGATTTTCCTTGATCTATCTGGGTTTCAGCGATTTTGGGCTTCTCGAAGTAAATCCCAAGCGGGGATTGGAGTTGAGGCTTTTCTCGATTTGTTTTTTGTCTAAGTCCCACTATGTCATTCTAGTTTAGGTCCCATTAGGGGCGAACTGATGCAATCCCACTTTTTCTTAGCTTAGTTTTTGTATTGGGTTGAGATCTCTATGGTTTGAGGCATAACGGTGAAGTTGTGCGGCGACAGACAACCCTGGCACTTACCTACAACCGATATTCGGTCCGCACCAACGAAGGGTTAGGCTTTAGATACAGCAACGCTCATTCATGATTCCGTCTCAGAACCCAAAATAAGATTAACTGATTGACCTTAGTTCGACTCTCGGCTAGACTAAGATTAGCTCTCTAACTTTAGTCTTATGCTCGAGATCGCAAAAGAAGACATCCTCTCCCGCCTTCAATTTGATAATCCTTGGTGGGAGACAGACCGTAAGGGAAAAGTAATCTATGAAGATATGCCACGGCGCAAGTACTTTGAGGCTTTTTCTCAAAACATCTTGGACACAAGTGTGCGTCGAGCAACAGTCTTGATGGGACCCAGGCGTGTTGGTAAAACTGTCATGGTCTATCACACTATTCGTCTGCTCCTAGATTCTGGCATTAGTGCGGTAAATATTTTATATGTCTCTCTTGAAACTCCAATTTATACAGGGCTTCCATTAGAGCGGATACTTAAGTATTTTCAGGAACTATTCAATCACGATCGCAATTCGAGGCTATTTGTCTTTTTTGACGAAATTCAATACTTGCGTCAGTGGGAAATTCATCTAAAATCCCTGGTTGATTCATTTCCAATCTGTCGATTTGTCGCTACTGGCTCTGCTGCTGCTGCTCTAAGACTTAAAAGCACTGAGTCTGGTGCTGGTCGATTCAGCGACTATATCCTGCCACCGCTAACCTTTGCTGAATATTTAATGTTTATAGGAAAAGAAAATGAATTAATAGAGACAAATGTCCATGGCTCTGAAGATTCTAGTTATCCATCTAAGATCTATGAGTTTGTGTCTAAAGATATTGATCAGTTGAATGAGAATTTTATTAATTATTTGAACTTCGGTGGCTATCCAGAAGCTGTCTTTTCTGAAACAATTCGACAGGATCCTGGACAATATATTAAAAGCGATATCATTGACAAAGTTTTACTTCGAGATTTGCCAAGCCTTTATGGGATTAGTGATATTCAAGAACTGAATAGACTTTTCACAACCCTGGCGTATAATTCAGGCAACGAAGTAAGTCTCGAGGGGTTATCGCAATCCTCTGGTGTAGCTAAAAACACTATCAAACGTTACCTCGAGTATCTTGAGGCTGCATTCCTAATCCGCCGAGTAGAGAGAATTGATCAAAACGCTAAAAAGTTTAAGAGAGCAGTTTGCTTTAAAGTCTATTTAACCAATCCGTCAATGCGCGCCGCGCTATTTGGTCAGCTTGAAACAGACTCTAAGGCGATGGGAGCCATGACTGAAACCGCTATTTTTAGTCAATGGCAGCACAGTAAAACGACTGAGCTTTATTACGCACGATGGAAAACTGGAGAAATTGATATTGTACATTTAGATGCTGCCCATCAATCACCTTCTTGGATAGTTGAGGTTAAGTGGAGCGATCGCCCTCATAGTACACCTTCCGAACTGGACAACTGCACAGAATTTTTAAAAAAGAATCCAGGTATATCTCAACCGATCTTGGTGACAAGTAAAACTATTAGGGATGCCAATTTTTTATACAAAGATATAAGATTTCGCTTTGAGCCCGCAAGTTTATATGCCTATGCTCTCAGTGCAAATATATTGCGAAATATTGACAACAAGGTTAAGGGATCTCGTGCCAGGTCACTACCTCTTGAATAAGAGTTGCTTGATCTAGCCGTGATAGGTATGCCTAACGCTGCGCATCACCTGGGGACGAAGCCCGTCAGGTGCATGCGCTTGTTCGGCGAGGATGCCCTGCCCCTGCGGCTCCAACTTTGCACGCACACCTACGATCGCTCAGTCGACTGCCACACGGTCAACGGGTTCCACAATCGGAGGCGTCGCCTGCGCTTGCTATCTTCGACCACCGCTTCCCAGTTGCGGTAGGGCTGAGGTGGCTGGTACTTCCCCTGCCCTGGGTCGTACTGCCCCTCAACACCGGTAAGCGCCGACATCGAATTGGTCGCGGCGGCCTTGACACCATCGTCGGTGGCGCGAGAGCCCCCGAAGAAGTCGTTGCCCGGCCAAGAGACATGGTCCCAGGCGACCAAACTGTACAGGGCGCATCCAGAAAAATCGTCGCCCCGCTCCGCATAGGCGACCGGGTGGCACAGCTGCGACTTCTCCTCGTTCCCCGGCAGCCGCAGCGGACGGACCATGAACGATATGCCTTCAATCTCGACGCGGGCGTTTTCGCACTCGCTGTACGGGTCGAAGTAGACGGCCTTCAGGTTTGGAAGAGAGGCGCCGTGCTGGGTCAAGAGTCTCTGCAAAGCCATCTGCAAACGCGCGCCAAGTTGACCCCGGAACGGACCGGCGAACTGCCCGCAGCCGAGGCCCGGTAAGGTCACGAAGGCGGATCGCGGCTTAGCTGCTCGGCAGTTTATATACCGGAAGACCGGCAAGAGTCTGCGCCGGTACAGGTTATAGTACCCCTCTGTAGACAACCGCCCATCCGCCGCAGTCGCCTCGCTCCAATCGGCCGGGGTATTCCCCCAGCCATTACACAGGAGAGCGCCCGGAGTAAATACCAACATCGCCGAAAAGGGAGGTGCGTGCGGCGTCGGGGAACGATGGTTGCCGTCGTCGAAGACGGTCACCGGTACAGCGATCGAGATATCGCCCAGGAGACCGAGTTCGGTCAGGTTCCAATCGGATCCGTCTCCGGACACGGCCATCTCGGCGAAGATCTGAGGTCGCTTGGTGTCGAGCAACTTGCCGAGAAGCTCCAGTTCTGTCAGTGCTTGAAGGTTCGAGCCCTGGAGGCGCTCACGCAGACAGTCTCCAGGTTGTGTCCGGCTGGCTCGCAACCTTTCCAGGTAGTCCGAAGCACGGGCCACGGTCTCCCCTGGAATGATGATGGAGTACTTGGGGGCGATAGCGTCGCCCGAAGTGTGGATGGTCAACAACGTCGCTTCCTTCGCCGAACTAAATATTATACGGAAACTTTCTCTATAACACTCTCCGGGGTAACGATATGGGTCAACCTTCTGTATAACAATCCATTTAGGCGTGAACACAAGAAGTTTTCCCCATATCACGCCCAAAAGCTTGTTGGCCAGATTAGCATATTCCCAAAAACCTTGTTTAACTAAATTTCTGACAATAAGCTAAAATAACGGGAGTTTTCCGGGATTCTAGAAAGGTAGAAACTAAGCACATCAAAGCTTTTAGCTTAACCAATTAGGTTTTAGATTCGGACCTTGTTATCAGATGTGGGTTTTCAGTTCACCGATTACCGATGACTGTTTACTGATCACCGAACAAACCCCACCTCTCCGAACATTTGTCAAGACTGGGAGCGAAAAAGCCGCGTTTGTTCACACAGCTTAATTAAGAGTTGTAACTTTTAATGAACAGGAAGGGAGTCTAGGGCTGAGAGCTTGCTATAGTGAATCCTAGCCGTTTTTTCACGGCTGGTCATTATCAAGTCAGAGCCTTTACTCGTCTCAATCATCATCCCAGAGTAAAACCAATAATCCCTATGGTCAGCACGATCCAAAAACCAGAATTCGAGGAAATCCGTCCGGGTATAAAAGTTCCCGCTAAAGAAACGATCCTCACTCCCCGCTTCTACACCACTGATTTTGAAGCGATGGCGGAAATGTCGATCGCCGCTAACGAGGAAGAACTGAAAGCGATTTTAGAGGAATTCCGTACCGATTATAACCGGCATCACTTCGTTCGCAATCAAGAATTTGATCGCTCTTGGGAGCATATTGATGGCGAAACTCGCCGCTTATTCGTGGAATTTCTGGAAAGATCCTGCACGGCCGAATTTTCTGGCTTTCTTCTCTACAAAGAACTCGGCAGACGTTTAAAAGACAGAAATCCCGTCTTGGCAGAATGCTTTAACCTCATGTCCCGGGACGAAGCGCGTCACGCTGGATTCCTTAATAAGGCTTTATCGGATTTTAACCTCTCCCTTGACTTGGGATTTTTAACCAAAAGCCGTAACTACACCTTCTTTAAACCGAAATTTATCTTCTACGCCACCTATCTTTCCGAAAAAATCGGTTATTGGCGCTATATCACCATTTATCGTCATCTCGAACAACATCCCGAAGATCGGGTTTATCCGATTTTTAACTTCTTCGAGAATTGGTGTCAAGACGAAAACCGTCACGGGGACTTCTTCGATGCGATCATGCGCGCGCAGCCTGATATTCTTAATGATTGGCGCGCTCGTCTCTGGTGTCGTTTCTTCCTGCTTTCGGTCTTCGCTACTATGTATCTCAATGATACTCAGCGTTCTGGTTTCTACGCCATTCTCGGTTTGGACGCTCGCGAGTACGATAAGTATGTGATCGAGAAGACCAATGAAACCGCCGGCCGCGTCTTCCCGATTATTCTCGATGTGGATAGTCCTGAATTTTATGATCGCCTAGAGATTTGTGTTGGCAATAACGAGGGATTACGGGCGATCGATAGCGAAAACAGTCCCGCACCGGTTAAATTCCTGAAGAAATTGCCTATCTTCGCCTCTAACGCTTGGCAATTCCTCAAATTGTACCTGATGAAACCGATTCGGGTCGATAAATTAGCCGGTAGCGTCCGTTAAAAAGTTTGTTTTCTTGAGACATGGTGAGGGTGGGTTAACCACCCTTTTTTTGTCGATAAAATTCTTAAGAAAATCCTCTAACATTTGTATCCTCGCTAGACTGGATCCTAGGGGTGTGAACTAGGTTTTTACTTTTTACTTTTTACTTTTTCCTGTCAAAAATATGGCTATTTATAGTGAATTACCCACAGGACAACGTCTCTATCTCGATAATCAAGGGCTGCAGACGATTGTAACTCTCGCTAGTGGTGCGGTGGGACAACAACAGCAGTCTAGCAGTAGTTTTGCCACGGGAGTTTGGACACAAGAACCCCAAATAGAGATAATTCCCCAAGGGGCAATTATTGAAATTATCACCGAAACCGGACCCCACAGAATCCAAATTCAGGGAAGCAGTATCGGTTTTTCCTCTCCTCATACCTCTGGAGTTTCTCAGTCCTCTCAATCGACCACTGCTACCAGTTTCTCCTCCTCACCGATGCAACCGATGCAACCGATGCAACCGATGAAAATGGGCAATATGTCGATGAATTTTACCCCCATGGAAATGCAAATGGGAGATATGAAAATGAGTATGGGAGACGCAAAAACCGTCAGCAAAGTCCGATTTTGTCGTCAATGCGGGGCAAAAGTAGCGGCAACCGATCGCTTTTGTAGTAGCTGTGGTCATCAGTTACAGCAATAGGCAAAACCTGTTTAGCTAGATTCACCAGGCCTTTTGGGGCAAAATTTTGTTTATATTGGCTGAATTGGAGGGGAATATATCCCCTGTCTGGTTTTAATCCGAACTGAGGTTAACCACGGCTAATTCTAATGTTTGCCCTTCCTTTTCTAGCTCCTTTTTGCGGAAACTTAACACTTCATCCAGACAATCAATTACTACCGTATCCCCTTCCATAAAAGCTTGTTCGAGAATTTTTGTGGCTAAAGGATTCTCTAACTCCCGTTGGATAGCGCGTTTTAAAGGTCGCGCACCGTAGGTAGGATCGTAACCAACAGTAACGATATGATCTTCTGCTGCCGCAGTTAATTCTAGATTGATTTTTTGTTCTGCTAATAATCTTTCCAGACGCTGTAATTGCAGACGAACAATGTAACGCAATTCTTCTTTTTTGAGGGTATGGAAGATAATTAAATCGTCGATACGATTCAAAAATTCGGGACGAAAATGACTCCGCAAAGCTGTTAAAACCCGTGTCCGCATCTCCTCATAATCGGCATCTTCGGAAACATTTAAAATATGGTCACTGCCAATATTACTGGTCATGACGATAATCGTATTCCGAAAATCCACCACTCGCCCCTGAGAGTCGGTAATGCGCCCATCGTCAAGCACTTGTAATAAAATGTTAAAAACATCCCGATGGGCTTTTTCCACTTCATCCAATAAAACCACAGAATAGGGACGACGACGCACCGCTTCCGATAGTTGTCCCCCTTCCTCGTAACCCACATAACCCGGAGGCGCGCCGATTAACCGCGAAACCGCGTGTTTTTCCATGTATTCCGACATATCGATGCGAACCATGGCTTCCTCGGAGTCGAACAGTAACCCCGCCAAGGCCCGCGCTAACTCGGTTTTACCCACTCCTGTGGGTCCCATAAACAGAAATGAACCAATCGGACGCGAGGGATCTTTCATTCCCGCGCGTGCGCGTCGAATCGCCGCTGCTACTGCCGTGACCGCTTCATTTTGTCCGACAACTTTTTTCTGTAAATGAGACTCTAATTCTAATAATTTTTGTCGTTCCGATTCCATTAAACGATTGACGGGAATTCCCGTCCACCGGGCAACTATTTCGGCAATATCAGCATCAGTTACCTGTTGTCTTAACAGGGTCGAACCTGCCGCTTGAATAGTTTCTAGTTCTTTTTCTTTTACTTCTAATTCCCCCTGTAAAATTTCTAGTTTGCCATACTTTAATTGGGCTGCTTTATTGAGATCATAAGCTCGTTCCGCCTGTTCCACCTGTAGGCGCAATTGTTCTTCTTCCTCTCGCAATAATTTAATTTCCTCGGCGATATGTTTTTCGGTTTGCCATTGGTCAGCGAGAGGCTTTTGTTTACTTTCTAATTCCTCAATTTCTTCGATAATTCTTTCTAAACGCTCTTGAAAAGCTCTATCTTTTTTTTCCTCTTTTTCTAAGGAGAATTTTTCCATCTGTAACTGCATTAATCGACGATCTATCATTTCCAAATCGGCGGGTTTAGTGGTACTTTCTACCTCTAATTTTGCCGCCGCTTCATCGACTAAATCGATCGCTTTATCCGGTAAAAAACGATCGCTAATATAACGATGGGATAGGTTAGCTGCTGCCACTAGGGCCGAATCGGTAATTGTCACCCCATGATGCAGCTCATAACGTTCTTTTAAACCCCGGAGAATTGAGATAGTATCCTCCACGGAAGGTTCCTTAATATAAACCTGTTGAAAACGTCTTTCTAAAGGGGGGTCTTTTTCAATATGATTGCGATATTCATCTAAAGTTGTCGCCCCAATACAGCGCAATTCTCCCCGAGCTAACATAGGTTTTAATAGGTTGCCCGCATCCATCGATCCTCCTTCCCTAGAACCCGCACCGACGACGGTATGTAGTTCATCGATAAAGAGAATAATTCGCCCTTCTGATTGGGTAACTTCTTTCATAACTGACCGCAATCTTTCCTCGAATTCGCCTCGATATTTTGCCCCAGCGATTAAACTTCCCATATCGAGGGAAATTAACTGACGATTTTTCAAAGATTCGGGAACATCTCCGTTAACAATCCTTTGGGCCAATCCTTCAGCAATAGCGGTTTTTCCTACTCCCGGTTCACCGATTAAAACCGGGTTATTTTTCGACCGTCGCGAGAGGACTTGCACCACCCGTCGAATTTCTTCATCACGACCGATAACCGGGTCTAATTTGCCTTCTTTGGCCGCTGCTGTTAAATCCCGGCCATATTTATCTAAAGCTTCGTATTTTTCCTCTTGATTGGGTTCAGTAACCTTTTGAGTACCGCGAATAGCTTTGATAGCTAATTCTAAATCTTGGGGGTCAAGATTGAAAGTGCGTAAACATTTCCGGCCCACCCTTTCATCTTCGGCAAAACCGACGAGAAGATGTTCGACGGAGATAAATTTATCTTGCCAACTTTCCCGGGATGCTTCCGCGCGATCGAGCAGCAGATCGAGACCACGACCTAAGTATAATTGATCGACGATGGCCACTTTCGGCTGTCGGTTGGTGAAGACTTCTAGCTGTTGTTGCAGTCGCGGAATTTCTATATTAGCTTTTTGTAAAATCCGGGTGGCTAGACCGTTATTCTGCTCTAGGAGGGCAATAATAACGTGTTCCACCTCTAAGGTCTGATTTTTAAAGCGTCGCGCAATTTCTTGCGATTTAACGATCGAATCCCAAGCTTGTTCGGTAAATTTATTCGAGTCTGTGGGTTGCATTCTGCACCAATGAGGAAAGCCAGTGTCAGAGGTATAGTATAGCAAGGAGTCTCGATCGATCACAAAGTTCCAGGCTCGACAAAGGGTCTGACTTGAAAGAGGGTGTGGGGTGTGGGGTGTAGGGTGTGGGGTGTAGGGTGTAGGGTGTAGGGTGTGGGGTGTGGGGTGTGGGGTGTGGGGAGAATAAATAAAAAAGTCTCCTATCTCCTATCTCCTATCTCCTATCTCCTATCTCCTGACTTGAAAATAGAAGCTGAAATAAGGCAAATTCGTCAATCATACTAAATCCGTTGAGTATAGGCTACATATCAGGAGAGGCACTCCTGCGAGTGAAGTGACTCTCAAATTATTACAGATGCGTCAGCGGCTGCGTGTAAGCATCCCACCGAAAAACTAATGCGCTCCGGGGTTTGGGGGCGGCGCCACGCCCCCAACGGGGGGTTTGGGGGGTTCTACCCCCCAAAAGCT
>NZ_JAPZRB010000512.1:0-3031 GCF_027531105.1 Microcystis sp. LE18-22.4A | reverse complement strand
AGCGACTCTTGTGTTGGTGTGGGGTAAAATCGAAACGAATAGGCTTTTTCCATGTCTCACATTTTAGCATATATTTCGTAAATGTGCTAATATTTAACAGTAAAGCCGTCGTAGAACGACGGGGTTTCAGACCCAAAATTTCCGATGAAAGGAATTTTTATTGGCTTAATTGAGGGATATCGACGGTTTATTTCGCCGCTATTTCCCCCTTCCTGTCGTTTTCAACCCACCTGTTCCCAGTATGCCATAGCAGCGATCGAGCGCTTTGGTGTGCTGCGGGGTTCTTGGTTAGCAATTAAGCGTATTCTCCGTTGTCATCCCTTTCACCCCGGAGGTTACGATCCTGTGCCTCCCTGTAGCCACAAGCACGATTGAAACCTACAGCAGTTATCTCAATGGTGAGATACGAGGTTTTCGTTTTGGGGATTCAGGAGTCAGGATTCAGGAGTCAATACCAAATTAGGTTATACTTCATTTTTAGGGTAAAGTCTGTAAGACTCTTGATATTTTTAGACCCGTTGATGGTTGCCTATTTTCTTTGGGGAAAACGCTCGATATCGGCGATACCATAAAAGATGATCTGTTTATCTTTTAAACGTAGTCGATCGACTCTTAATTGAGTACCATCGAGGGCAAATTTATCTAAATCCATGAGGTTGTTAACGTGGCTGATTAAAGCTTCTCCTAAAGCTTTCGATCTTTCGTCCCCTTGATAAACCACCTCAACAAATTGAATTTTTCGCCGTTCTTCCACAACCACAGCAGTGGTCATTTCTAGAAGAATTGGTTCTTCTTCTCCCAATTTGATGAGACTTTTCAGAGTTAAAGTTTTATCGTCATTGAGAATTAATTCCGTATTCTGACAGTGAATTGATTTACCTTCGTACTCTAATCTTTGCAGTTTTTCGACAATAAAAGGTGTATTAAAAGAGGTGGTTAAGTCTTCTTCCGTTAAAACTACCCGCAAAGTGGCCCGCGTCGGTTGACGGAGTTTTACCTGTCCGGTAAAAATGGCACTAAAATCGATCGCCACCGCTTGTACATACAATTCCATGGCTTCGATGCGTAGGCCATTGTACATCAGCATCGACTGACCGATAAAGTCAAAACCGTCGATACTGCCTTGCAGTAATTTGGCCACGGGTTCGGCGCGGACAGTGGCTTTCAGCTTGCCTGTCCGTTTGAATAATGCAGCGATCGCAGCACTCACCGCCTTACTGATGAGTTGATCGCCGCTCTGATTGGGAAAAGGTAAGCTACCAAACACGCCTGCTGTCATATCTCTCATAAGTGGGACTACAACGATCTTAACATTATTTAAAGTTTCTTTACATCTCGTTTTATTAATGAGGATGATAAGCAATCTGTATGATTCTGTAGAGGTTATAAATTTTTAGCGGTCTATCCCGTGCTAGGGGATAGGATAGAAAAGTGCTACTATCCCAGTGATATAGCGTTTTTCACTTAGAAAATCGGGGTTAAAAACGTGGTTGCCATTTCAGATCAACAACAGTTAGCCGCTACCCACAACCACAGCGATCGAGTGGCGGTATTATTAATGGGATACGGGGAAGTGGAGAGTTATGAGGACTTTGCCAACTATAATGAACAGGCCTTAAATTTGCTGACGGCTAAGTTCGCTCCTGTACCGACTTGGGTTTATCCTCCCCTAGCGAAATTATTGGCCATATTTGACCTACACGAATGGCAGCACCAGCATAATCACTTTATTTCGCCCCATAACCACATTTTCGAGCATCAAAGACAGGAAATCGAGCGCAATTTACAGGCAAAATGGGGTAATCGGGTGGAGGTATTCAAAGCGTTTAACTTCTGCGCGCCTTTTTTACCGGCACAGGTGTTAACGGAAATCCGCGAACGGGGATTCGAGAAAATTTTGATCTATCCTCTCCTCGTTGTTGATTCTATCTTTACCAGTGGCATTGCGATCGAACAAGTTAACAAAGCTTTAGCTCAAGGACAAACGGGGGAACATTGGGTTAAAGGATTGCGCTATATTCCCTCGTTTTATAACCAACCCGCTTATATAGATCTAATGGCGCGGTTAGTGGAGGAAAAAATCGCGGCCGAGGTAGCTAGTAGCTGTCTTCCCTCGCAAATTGGCATTATTTTGATGAATCACGGTTGTCCCCACGAAGCTAAGGGATTTACGTCGGGAATCGATGAAAGTCAAGCTTTATACGAGTTGGTCCGGGAAAAATTAATCTATCGTTATCCCTTGATTTCTGTGGGTTGGTTAAATCACCAAACCCCCTTAATTAAATGGACGCAACCGAATGCAGAGTTAGCGGCGAAGAATTTGATTGAATTAGGGGCCAAAGCCTTAATTTTCATGCCGATTGGCTTTGCTACGGAAAATCACGAAACTTTACTGGATGTGGAGCATATTATCGAAGCTTTACGCCGCAAGCACGACCAGGTTAATTATGTGCAGATGGCCTGTGTCAACGATAACCCCGAATTTTGCCAGATGGTCGCCGATTGGGCCGAGGAACATATCGAAGCTTTACTATCACAAGAGGCTTTATCTGTCAATAGTTCTGTAACAATTCCTCACATTCATTCCGATCACCATCATCACCACGGACATCACCACCATCATTAAGCTTGGACAGTGGCAAAGAGGGGCAACGGCGAAAATTAGTCCTACCACTTGTCACTTTTGGAAGTATAATCTATAATTGTGCTTTCCTGGGTACGTAGCTCAATGGATAGAGCATCCGCCTTCTAAGCGGACGGTTGTAGGTTCGATCCCTACCGTACCCGTTATTGTTAAGTAGGGTCTGCTGAAAAAGTTTTTCCTGGGGGTAGGGTGTGGGGTGTGGGGTGTGGGGTGTAGGGTTTTACCGATTTTCAGGTGGTCAACTACCTAGGGTTTGCTGAAAAAGCTTTTCCTGGGGGCAGGGTGTGGGGTGTGGGGTGTGGGGTGTGGGGTTTTACCGATTTTGAGGTAGTCAATTACCTAATTTTCAGGGAAAAAGTACCTGAATTTTCCCCCCGATCCCCGCAA
>NZ_JAPZRB010000296.1:0-1330 GCF_027531105.1 Microcystis sp. LE18-22.4A | reverse complement strand
AGGCTAATTATAAATTATACAGAGGTAGCAGCGGCTAAGTCTGGGTACTGGCAGTGCGGGACGGTGCTATGGCGATTTGATTACCCTATTCAGAAATCTTTGTCAAGTACAATTTATACCAAATTAGATGAGCTTACCCTGGTCAGAAACTAGGAGCAGATTTTTATTTTGCTACTCCTTATCATTCTTGGGAGAGGGGATTAAACGAGCATACCAAGGGACTGTTAAGACAATTTTTTCCCAAGGGAACGAATTTCAAAATTGTTAAGCCAGAGCAGGTAGAAAGAGCCGTAAACTTGATTAACAATCGTCCTCGAAAATGTCTTGACTATCGTACCCCGAATGAGGTATTCTATAAAGGTAGATCAGATAGTGATGCAATTCAGACTTGAATCAGCCCTTTAAGAAAAAACATCAGGGAGGAAGTGCCGAATTTACCAAATCTGCTTTTAAGTTCAAAGACAGACAAATCTATTTAGCTAAATGCACAGAACCTTTACCTATTCGATGGTCAAGACAAATCCCAGAAAGCTGTGAACCAAGCACAGTAACAGTCAGATTACATCCGTCTGGACGCTGGCATATCTCAATAAGATTTGATGACCCAACAATTAAGCCATTACCCCCAACCGATAAAGCCATCGGAATTGACTTAGGCATTAGTAGCCTTGTGATTACCAGCGATGGAGACAAGGTATCTAATCCTAAGCATTTTAAGAAACATTATCAGAGGTTGCGAAGAGCAGCGAAAAATTTTTCTAGAAAACAGAAAGGCTCAAAGAATCGGGAAAAAGCAAGAATCAAAGTAGCCAAGATTCACGCTCAAATCACCGATAGCAGAAAAGACCATTTACATAAGCTAACCACTCAATTAGTTCGTGAAAACCAAACGGTTGTGGTTGAGAATTTAGCCGTCAAGAATATGGTCAAAAACCCGAAATTATCTCAGGCAATATCTGATGTAAGCTGGGGAGAAATAACCCGACAATTAGCCTATAAATGCCGTTGGTATGGGAGAAATTTCATCGAAATAGATAGATGGTTTCCTAGCTCTAAAAGGTGTAGTAATTGCGGGTATATTGCTGAGAAAATGCCGTTAAATATTCGAGAGTGGGATTGTCCAGACTGTGGAACACACCATGACCGAGATGTTAACGCTAGTAAAAATATTTTGGCCGCAGGGCTTGCGGTGTCAGTCTGTAGAGCGACCATAAGACCAGAACAGAGTAAATCTGTTAAGGCAGGTGCGAAAAATCCTTCGGGACAGAAGCAGAAACCTAAATCGTGAGGTTTGGGAATCACCGTCCGTTTACGGCGGTGAGGATGTCAA
>NZ_JAPZRB010000615.1:0-4685 GCF_027531105.1 Microcystis sp. LE18-22.4A | reverse complement strand
CATTACGGGACAAAGGGTTAACCTCGATTGATGATTTTCCTTGATCTATCTGGGTTTCAGCGATTTTGGGCTTCTCGAAGTAAATCCCAAGCGGGGATTGGAGTTGAGGCTTTTCTCGATTTGTTTTTTGTCTAAGTCCCAATAGGCACTCATGCACTCTTGCAATAGGCACTCTTGCAATAGGCAGCTTTATTCTCCCCACTTCCCCACTTCCCCACTTCCCCACTTCCCCACACCCCACACCCTACACCCTACACCCTACTTCCCCACTTCCCCACTTCCCCACTTCCCCACACCCTACACCCCACACCCTACACATAATTACTGAGGAACCATTGAGTATTAAAAGCTCGATCGCAGGATATTTCTAGTAATCTTATCCCTGATTCCGGCAAAACTGCGATTTTTTCCTGAAAATCAGTCCAATCGCTGATTAAATGGTAATCAATACCGTAGGTGCGACAGAGTTGGCAAAAGTCGATATTTTGGGGAGTGGCAAAAAATTCTTCAAAGGGAGGGTCAAATTTGGCGATCGGCAACATCTGGAAAATGCCTCCCCCCTTGTTATTGATTAAAATTATGGTCAAGGAGCCAACAAAATATTTTTTGATTAAAAAACCATTTGTGTCGTGTAATAGGGCTAAATCTCCCGTTAATAACAGACTGGGGACATTTTTATAAGCTATTCCTATCGCAGTGGAGAGGTTGCCGTCGATGCCATTGGCCCCGCGGTTAAAATAGGGACGAATTTGGCGATCGCTAGGCGGGTTAAAAAACTCGGCATAGCGAACAGGCATACTATTAGAGATAAAGATCGGGGTGCGGGGGGGGAGGTATTGGGAGAGCAGCCAGGGGATTTTACCTTCAATCAGTTTAGTTTCTGCTGCCAAAAGGCGATCGATGGTTAATCGAGCTTGCTGGTCGAATTTTTGCCATAATTGCCGATATTCTCGATTATTATCGGTTTTATCTGGGAATAAATCCCCTAATTGCTCGATATTTACCCTGAGATGTCCGGTTTTTCCCTGTAGAGGATCGTAATTATCGGGATGGGGATCGATAATCCAGCGCGGACAGTCGATTTCTTCTAACCAGGTCCGTAATTCTTTGCTGGTGGGTAATTCGCCAATTTGCAGGACAACATCGGGGGTTAATTGGGTTCTAAGGGCAGGATTCCGCAATAATAAATCATAGGTGGTGATGAGATGGGGATTTAACCCTGCATAGTTTCGCAGAGGAGATAAAGCTTCCGCTAAGACGGGATATTGTTGCGATCGGGCTAAATTAGCGATCGCCTGACAGTAACTTTCAGGGTTTTGCGGGGAAGCTAATCCCGCGATGATAATTCCTTTGGAGGGTAAAGAATTAATTTGGAGAATTGAGTGGTTAATTGGCATATTTTGCCGAGATATATGGCTAAAAAAAGCCTCTTGGTCAAAATTAGCCTCTAAATTGTTAATTTCTAGATCGGGAGTTGGTGCGAGGGGATCCCGAAATGGTAAGTTCAGATGCACCACTCCGGGGACAGGATCGAGACAGCGCCACCACGCGTGGATGATAGTTTGACGGAGATAGCGTAAACGCTCGATATTGGCACTAGGACAGCTAATTTCCGCTTGCCAATTTGGATAATTACCGTAGAGTTTGACTTGATCGATAGTCTGACCGGCGTGAGCATGACGCAATTCTGGGGGGCGATCGGCGGTTAGAATTAATAAAGGGACATGACTTTCTTTTGCTTCAATGACTGCGGGATAAAAATTAGCCGTGGCAGTGCCAGAAGTGCAGACTAAAACCACCGGTTGATACAATTGTTTGGCTAATCCCAGGGCAAAAAAAGCGGCCGAGCGCTCGTCTAAGATGGGAATAGCTTCAATCTGGGGATGTCTTGCCAAGGCTACCGTTAAAGGAGTCGATCGCGATCCGGGAGAAACCACCCCTATCTTCAATCCCAAACGGGCCAATGTTTCGACTAAAATAGAACCCCAAAGTGTATTAAGATTGCGAAAATCGATCGACATTTATCAGTTCAGTGGCAAAGGTTAGGGGACAATAAGATAAATTTAACACTGGCCGGAACCGGCTAAGAATAAGTTATTCCTGAGTCAGCGATGCAGAAGTTATTAAAAGAGAGCGAAGGCAATTAGTCCCTACAATAATATTATTGCGCCAATGGTAGGGGCGCATCGCGTACGGACAAAATGTCCTATAGATATTTCGACCAAATTGAGATGCACCCAGTTTTCAAGTTCCCTATAGCCAAAGCAAACTAACATCAATAGGTTTTGAAAATTTTCCCTTATGATCCTGATTACAGACCAAATTTCCCAGCGTATTTTCACCCACGCAGAATCCACCTATCCCGAAGAATGTTGTGGGTTACTCTTGGGAAAAATTACCGAAACAGCAGCCCAAGTGATCACCGTGCAAACCACAGAAAATAACTGGTCAGGTAATAGGAAAAACCGCTTTAGTATTGCTCCAGAAGTGCTTTTACAAGCTCAAAAATCGGCGCGGGAAAACCAGCTAGAAATTATTGGTATCTATCATTCCCATCCCGATCATGCCGCCATTCCCTCGGAAATTGATCGCCAATTAGCTTGGTCAGGATATACTTATTTAATTGTCTCCGTCGTTTCAGGACGAGCGATCGATTTACAAGCTTGGCAACTGGACGAAGGCGAACAATTTCAACCGGTAAAAATATTGTAGTCTTGTATGACTAGCGCTTCCCCCGCTTTCCACTCACCCGCAATCGATTTAATTGGGATAGGTCCCCTGTGGACAGGTTTTAGCCAACCTCGTTTTTCCCCCGATCCTTCCGGGGTAAAAGTGCAGTACCATGGACGATTATTATGGCTAGGAATAGGTTGCATCCGTGGGACGGAGAAAGCGGTCATAGATAGGGCAATTAGGGATGTTTTTAAGCGTTATCACCTCTCTTTAGCCGCTATTGCTGGTATCGCCACCCTTGACATCAAAGCTAATGAACGGGGTTTAATTGCCTATTGTCAAGAGCAAGGATTGCCACTAAAAACCTTTACTGCTGAGGAGTTGAGAGATATTAATGTCCCCAATCCCTCAGCTATTGTCAACAAGAAAGAAGGAACCCCTAGCGTCGCTGAAGCTGCCGCTTTAAAAATGGGCCATACTTTGCTAGTAAGCAAGCAAATAGAAGCCAAATCGGTGACGGTGGCGGTTTCTTTGGCAGCAAGGGAATATAGAGGATAACAAATCGATGCTTAAACAGGTTTTATTTCTTAGTAATGGTCATGGCGAGGATTTAAATGCTAGTTTAATTCTGGGGGAATTACAAAAAATTCAGCCCCAATTATCTATAGCTGCTTTGCCTTTAGTGGGAGAGGGAAAAGCTTATCAAAAATTGCCAGTACCAATTATTGCCCCCACTGCCACTATGCCATCGGGGGGAATTATTTATACCAATCCTTTGAATTGGATTAAGGATATTGGTGCGGGATTAATTAGTCTAACTATTCAGCAAATTCAGGCAGCTTTTAAAGTTAGCAAGGATTGTGATTTATTGATAGCAGTGGGGGATATCGTGCCGATTGCGATCGCTTGTTTAACTGGTCGTCCCTTTGTGGCTTTTATTGTTTCTACTTCCAGTTATTACGAAGGTACAATTAAATTACCTTTGCTGACAAAATTATGTTTAAGATCGAAGAATTGTTTAAGAGTTTTTACCCGGGATAAATATACAGCAACAGACCTACAAAATCGGGGTATTAAAAAAGCGATTTTTGCTGGTTATCCGATTATGGATGTCTTAACACCAACGGGTAAAGATTTAGAATTAGATCGTCAAATTCCCATGATTGCTTTATTAGCGGGGAGTCGTTTACCCGAAGCTTTGAGTAATTTGGCTTTACAGTTACAAGTCTGTGAGGAAATAGTTAAAATTAAACCGATGCAGTTTCGGGCTGCTATTGTTCCTAGTATCAGAGAAACCGACTTAGAAAATTTAGCTAAACAAGAGGGATGGCATTATTTAGGAGCGGGAAAATTAGAGAAAAATGGGGCTTTATTGTGCTGTTATCGTGATGCTTTTGCCGATATTCTACACCATTGTGACGCTTGTTTAGCCATGGCGGGGACAGCAGTAGAACAAGCGGTGGGATTAGGAAAACCCGTCCTACAAATACCCGGATTTGGTCCCCAATTTACCTATCCTTTTGCCGAGGCACAAATGCGCTTATTAGGGGAATCGGTGATAACTATTGGACAGAAACCCACGGAGGTAAATTTATTTAAAAATGCCGCGGTTAAAATTATTGATATTTTGGCAGATTCTCGTTATTTACACAGATGTTTAGAAAATGGCAAAATTAGAGTGGGAGAGTCTGGAGGTAGCAGAAATATTGCCGAGGAAATTTATAGCATTTTTCAAAAGTAATGGCAGAGATAGTTATACTAAATCCGTTGAGTATAGGCTACATATCAGGAGAGGCAATAGATAATCAGTCTTTAATAACCAGATTTAGGATTAAAATAAAATTATTGTACTATCATTACTCCCAGGGATGTTACCAAAATGTCTAACGAAACCGTTACTTATAGTCTTGAATCCGTCCTCAAGGAAATCAAAGACAGCATCAAGGAAGTTAACCAAAAAATCGATACCTTCCAACAGGATGTTAACCAGAAATTTGACAGCCTACAGAAGG
>NZ_JAPZRB010000326.1:0-1944 GCF_027531105.1 Microcystis sp. LE18-22.4A | reverse complement strand
AATATCCCAGCCAGACAGTCGCTCTGTAGAAGAATCAGACAAGCCATAAATGGTACATTATCAAAGCGCAAGTCCCCAGCGAGAAACCAACAACGATGACACCCCCCAAGAAACCCCCGAATCGGAGCAGTAAAGATTTGCTTACCACAGAAAGGTAACTTAGGCGAAAAAGTTTACAAATATTTAATATTTTCTCTCTTTTTGTCAAATTGGGACATGAAATTCCTTATTTGTTAAATCTAGTCGATGGTGAAATTAGAAGAATGTTCAAACGCCACAAACTCTTAAGTGATATTGCACTCAAAATGAATCAAACCTCTGACTCTATTTATCAAGAAGAATGGGATGAACAGGCATTTCGTCCACAGCAAGTGTAGAATTTATTATTCTAAATGCTTAATTGGTTGGTGAGTTAATTTTTTTAACTTCTCAGCCACTTCAACCCGATGACAACGATGATAAGTTCATAATTACCTCCTGTTCCTCTGTACTTGAATTATCCCTCAACTCTAAATTCTTGCACCAGAGCGTTTAAATCGAACCTCAAGAATTAAGAGGTCTTTGACATCGCTTGAGAACAAAAAAGAAAGGTTGGGGAGAGTTTTTAAAATCCATAATTCCCAGCACGTTATTATCATCTACTTTCCGAAAAGAGTCATTGATGGGCAAATAATCATAAATCATCGTGGCGCTGACTTTGCCCCGATATTCCATCATTCGCAGTCTAGCCTGACTTGTCTCTGTTTTCAGCAAGGAGTTGGTCAGCATCAGTAAAGGTTTCAGAGAATTATTTTTGAGTATCGGCAACTTCAAAATCCAGTTCATGGCCGTGGGATTGGGTGCCACCTTAAAAATTTTTCCCTGACCATCTAAAAATAACAGGGGGTGGACATTCTCAGTATCGACAAATTCTTTACCATACCAATTAGATGCTTCTAATAAACCATCCATTGGGTGATTGGTCTGAAGTCCAGAACCTTGCCAACGACCGAGCATAAAGTCTAAACTCACGGGGTCGAGAGCGTCAAACAATTGTAAAGCTCTTTCTGTCGTCGTTTTACCAGCTTTAAGAATCGACTGGCAGCTTTCTAATTCTAATGTTTCCATTGTTTCACTCTTGTTGTGTCCTGACAGTAGCAGTATAGCTTCTCAGCCACAGGGTGGGGGATTGCCACTTGGTTAAGATTACCAAACATCCGACATATCTTCAGTCAATGGGTCATCGTATCGCCTTAAAGTTTCCAGCCATTCACTCATTTCTTCCTTGATGGTTTCTTTAAGTTCTTGGAAATCATCTTTATCTATTAGGCCTTTTTCAAGTAAGAAAGTGTAGAACTTTTTCAGACTACCTGCATTAGCTTTGATGCTTGATTGACTGGCCCACAGTGCCTTTTTGATAAACCAATAACCCAAAAATTCACTGACCATATCTACCCCGTCTTTGGCTTCTACGGCATCTTCATAGAGTAAATATTCGTTGATATAAAAATCTATATTTGAAACATGATTATTAATGGTTTTTTCGGACAGGCCTGATGATTCTAGCCAACTCTCAAAATCCGTTAGTAATTCATGATTGACTTTTCTTATCTTTTGACAGTCAGCCTCGTATTTCTGGGAATCATCCATCTCAAATTTCTCTCCTCTAAATCGCTGCTCGATGGTCAATAGGGTAATGAATCAAGTCTTTTTTTCCAAGCGCCTAAAGCCGCCATTTCATCCTCAGGGTCAACGTCGGCCAACCGCCTGAATCGCCTTTCTCTTTTCTGCTAAATAGCTCCAACGATGTTAGACTCAATTTGCTCATTGACATCCTCACCGCCGTAAACGGACGGTGATTCCCAAACCTCACGATTTAGGTTTCTGCTTCTTTCCCTTGCGGGGTTCCG
This sequence comes from Microcystis sp. LE18-22.4A, assembly GCF_027531105.1. Lineage (NCBI taxonomy): Bacteria > Bacillati > Cyanobacteriota > Cyanophyceae > Chroococcales > Microcystaceae > Microcystis > Microcystis sp. LE18-22.4A. The sequence continues at coordinate 55 of NZ_JAPZRB010000326.1, read as the reverse complement.
CACCTGCCTTAACAGATTTACTCTGTTCTGGTCTTATGGTCGCTCTACAGACTGA